>NZ_JBFUIP010000084.1:0-24423 GCF_056401815.1 Aminobacter sp. P4_D5
GTTCCTGCTTGCGCATGACGCTGGCGTTTTCGACCTCGAGCGATTCGGCGTAAGCGATCAGCTCCGGCGGCTTCTTGTTCTTGAATTCGGCGAGTTTGGTTTCCTGCATGAACGGACTCTGAGCGTGGGGAATTGGGGAAGTTGGCTATCGGCGTTTTGCGATAAGCGCCGAGCGCGGCCAGGGAATGGAAATGGGGCGGCGCATGGCGGGAAGGAAGAACAGCCTTTTAGCTCTCCCGAATTGAAAGAGCAAGGCACAGTCCAGCAATTTTAGGCAAGTCAGAAAGGTTTCACGACCACCAGGATGACGATGACGATCATCAGCACGGTMGGAATCTCGTTGACGATGCGCCAATGCCGCGCGGGCTTTTCGTTGCGGTCCTCAGCAAAACGGCGAACTGACGCCGAGAGATAGCCATGCACGCCCGATAGCAACAGCACAGCGGTGATCTTGACGTGCAGCCAGCCGCCGGCAAAGCCAAAGCCCTTCCAGGCAAGCCACAGGCCGAACACCCAGGTGACGATCATCGCTGGGTTGATGATCGCGCGAAGGAGCCGGCGCTCCATCACCTTGAAGGTCTCGGACTGGACCGAGCCCTTCTCCGCTTCCACGTGATAGACAAACAGGCGCGGCAGATAGAGCATGCCGGCCATCCACGAGATCACGGCGATGATGTGGATGGCCTTGGCCCAGAGGTAGAAATCGTCGGACGCCACATAAAAAAGCAGGGCAGTGAGCGCCACCAAGACAATGACGGCAATGACGGCTCGTTTGGCCGCTGTAGCACCGCTCGACGGCGCAAGGTTTTGACTGCTCATTGCTGGGTTGCCTTTCGCACTTGGCGTACCATCGCATCGACATGCGCCACCGGCGTCTCGGGCGTAATGCCGTGGCCGAGGTTGAAGATCAGCGGACCAGCGCCCAGCGCCTTCAGGATGGCGTCTACGCCCTCTTCCAGAGCCTTGCCGCCGACAACGAGCCTGAGGGGGTCGAGATTGCCTTGAACCGCTCCAGCGCCCTGCAGACGCTGCGCCTGCGACAGAGGCACCGTCCAGTCGAGGCCGAGGCCGGTGACGCCGGTACGCTGCCTGTAGCTGTCGAGCTGGGCGCCGGCGCCTTTTGGAAAGCCGATGATCGGAACGTCAGGATAGACCGCGCGCACCTTGCGCACGATGTCTGCGACCGGCTTGACGCAGCAAGCCTCGAAAGTCGCCTCGTCGAGCACGCCCGACCAGGAATCGAAGATCTGCACAACATCCGCGCCGGCTTCGATCTGGCGGATGAGATAGGCGGAAGAATGATCGGCAAGGATCGACAGCAGCTGTGCCATCGCTTTCGGCTCGCGATAGGCAAACAGCCGCGCCGGCGCCTGGTCCGGCGTGCCGTGGCCGGCGATCATGTAGGTGGCAACCGTCCAGGGCGCGCCACAGAAGCCGATCAGCGTCGTCTTCTCGGGCAATTCGCGGCGCAGCCGGCGAACGGTTTCGTAGACCGGTTCGAGATTCACGTGAAACTTTGAGCCGTCGAGGGCCGCAACACCGTCGGCGGTGATCGGCGTCATCATCGGGCCCCTGCCTTCCTCGAAGCGCAGATCGCGGCCGAGCGCATGGGGAACAACCAGAATGTCGGAAAACATGATCGAGGCATCGAAGTCGAAGCGCCGGATAGGCTGCAGCGTCACTTCGACGGCGAAATCGGGATTGTAGCAGAGGTCAAGGAAGCTCCCGGCCTTCTTCCGGGTCTCGCGATACTCGGGGAGATAGCGGCCGGCCTGACGCATCATCCAGAGCGGAGGGACCTCCAGGCTTTCGCCTTTCAGGACTTGGAGCAGAGCGCGTTTCACGGGCATCAGCCTGCCTTTCCTTGAGCCTTCTATAAATAAAAATTTATATCCGAAGGATTCTTCTAATTCTTAGAGTCTGTTGGAATCGAGAATTACGACCTGTCCATAGGCGGCTTGAGATATCCACTTGTCATAGTGACGCGCGGACGTTTTCGCCAGCGTGGAAAACTTCGGGTAGCAGGCGGATTCGTTGATTTGAATCAGGAATCTAGCCTGGGACACGCCAAGTGCTGATTCTGTGGACAGCCGGGGACTAAAAAACTATCCCCATAATACTCCCCGGCGCTGAATCGAAACAGACAGCAGGGCGAATTGTGGACAAGTCGCCATCTGATACAGTCGCGCCGTCCACTTCGGGCCGAACTGCCCGTTTATCCACATTTGACCACAGAMCYAGGCGCCCGCTGTGAACAAACCCCAAAGCTTCTTCCATCTGCACCTGATTTCCGACGCCACCGGCGAAACGCTTCTGGCGGCGGGGCGCGCAGCCTCGGCGCAATACAAGGATGCGCGCGCGATCGAGCACATCTACCCGCTGATCCGCACCGAAAAGCAGCTGATGAAAGTGTTCGACGACATCGAAGAAGAGCCGGGCATCGTGCTCTATACGGTGGTCGACCAGCACCTTGCCGGCACCATAGACAGCCGTTGCGCGGCGATGGGCCTGCCCTGCGTGTCAGTGCTTGAGCCGGTGCTGACGGTGTTCCAGTCTTATCTAGGCACGCCGGCGGGCCGCCGTGTCGGCGCCCAGCACGTGCTCGACGCCGAGTATTTCCGCCGCATCGATGCGCTCAATTTCACCATGGAGCACGATGACGGCCAGCTGCCGGTCGACATGGAACAGGCGGACGTGGTCCTGATCGGCATTTCCAGAACGTCGAAGACGCCGACGAGCATCTATCTCGCCAATCGCGGCATCAAGACCGCCAATATCCCGATCGTGCTGGGTGTTCCCGTTCCCGACAGCCTGGTCCAGGCGGAGAAGCCGCTGGTCGTCGGGCTGATCGCCACCGCCGAGCGCATCTCGCATGTGCGCCAGAACCGCGTTCTCGGAACGACAATGGCATTCGACGCACAGGAATATGTAGATCGTGCATCGATCACCGAAGAGCTGGCCTATGCCCGCAAGATCTGCACCAAGCACAACTGGCCGATGATCGACGTCAGTCGCCGCTCGATCGAGGAAACGGCCGCCGCCATCGTCGCGTTGCGCAACAAGAGCCGTTAGGCTCGCCACATCGCGGAGCAGGTGTGGAACCGACCGCTATTGGTAGGCATCCCAGCCTGGTGAAAATCGATTCCGCTTTACGGATCGATGCGCTAGGACCACTTTTGTAGCCGCACAAGCTTCCCTGCAACGTGTCCTTCAGGAGAAAAGCCGTGACCGAAAAACTGATCCTGGCATCCGCAAGCCCGTTCCGGAAAAAGATGCTGGAAAATGCCGGCGTTGATGTCGAGGCTATCCCAGCCGATCTTGATGAAAGAGCCGTGGAGGCCCCGCTGGCTGAAACCGGCGCGTCACCCCAAGACGTGGCGCTGGTTCTGGCCGAGGCCAAGGCGGTCGCGGTCAGCGAAGCGCATCCTGGTCGACTGGTGCTTGGTTGCGACCAGACGCTTTCACTTGACGGCTTGGTGTTTCACAAGGCCGCCGACATGGAAGCCGCGCGCCGCCGTCTGCTCAAGCTTTCAGGTCGGACGCATCAGTTGAACAGTGCGGTCGTCATCGCTCGCGACGGAGAAACGCTCTGGCGCCATGTGGAGGTCGCATCCATGACGATGCGCCAACTGGATCCTGGCTTCATCGGCCGCCATCTTGCCCGCGTCGGCGATAGGGCGCTATCGAGCGTCGGCGCATATCAGATTGAAGGCGAAGGCATTCAGCTCTTCGACAAGATCGATGGCGATTATTTCACGATTGTCGGCCTGCCGCTGCTGCCAGTGCTGGCGGAACTGAGGAAACTGGGCGCGATTGATGGCTGAACCGGACTTGAAAGCATTTGTTTGCGGCCATCCTATCGCGCATTCGCGCTCGCCGATGATCCACGGCCATTGGCTGAAGAGCTATGGCATCGACGGCAGCTACACGGCGATCGATGTCGCGCCCGAGAATTTTGCCGCCTTTGTCGCTGGGCTGTCGGCGGCCGGCTTGCGCGGCGGCAACGTCACCATTCCGCACAAGGAGGCGGCGTTCGCAGCGGTCCAGTGCCGCGACGAGGCAGCCGAACAGATCGGCGCGGTCAACACGCTGTGGCTCGAGGATGGTGTCTTGTGGGGCGGCAATACCGACGCCTACGGTTTTGCCGCCAATCTCGATCATCTGGCGCCCGGCTGGGCCAAGGGCGATGTCGCGGTGGTGCTCGGCGCAGGTGGGGCGTCGCGGGCGATCATCCATGCGCTCAAGCAGCGCGGCTTCAAGGATATCCGCATCGTCAACCGCACGGTTGCGCGCGCAGAAGAGCTTGCCGACCAGTTCGGTGCCGGCATCACGGCGCATCCGCTAGCTGCTACGGCCGAATTGCTGGGCGATGCATCTCTGCTGGTCAACACGACGGCACTTGGCATGCACGGCAATGAGGGACTGCCCRCCGATCCGGCCACCCTGCCCGACCACGCCATCGTCACCGACATTGTCTATGTGCCGCTCGAAACCCCACTGCTTGCCGCTGCCAAGGCGCGCGGGTTGAAGACGGTTGATGGGCTCGGCATGCTGCTGCACCAGGCGGTGCCTGGCTTCGAACGCTGGTTTGGCCATCGGCCCGAAGTGACCGCCGAATTGCGCAACCTGATCGTCGCCGACCTGGACAGGACAAAATGATCGTTCTGGGGCTGACAGGGTCGATCGGCATGGGCAAGTCGACGACGGCGAAGATGTTCGCGGAAGCGGGCGTTCCGGTTCACGATTCCGATGAGGCTGTGCATCGGCTCTACGCCGGCGAAGCTGCACCTTTGATCGAGGCGGCTTTCCCTGGAACCGTGAAGGATGGCGTCGTCGATCGCGCCGAGCTTTCCCGCCATGTGCTGGGCGATGCAGCGGCACTGAAGAAGCTCGAAGGCATCATCCACCCGTTGGTTAGGGCTGATGCGAATGCCTTTCTCGACCGCAACCGTGGCGACGGTGCGCCGATTGCCGTGCTCGACATCCCGTTGCTGTTCGAAACGAATGGTCGAGGCCGCGTCGACAAGGTGGTGGTGGTCACGGCTTCGGCAGAGGTCCAGCGCGAACGTGTCCTGGCGCGGCCCGGCATGACCGAGCAGAAATTCGAGGCGATCCTTGGCAAGCAGGTTCCCGACGCTGAAAAGCGCAAGCTTGCCGACTACATCATCGATACGGGCAGCGGCCTCGACGCCGCGCGTGAGGCCGTTCGGTCAATCATTGACGATTTGACGGTGGGAAAGCCGGCGCCGCGGGCCTCCTAGGCCTTGTTCCAGTGCAAATGGCGGGCGCATGCTCGCGCCAAGGAGAATCATTACATTGCGCGAGATCATATTCGACACGGAAACGACCGGGCTTGATTCACGCGAGGACCGCGTCATCGAGATTGGCGCCATCGAGATGGTCAACCGTTTCCCGACCGGCAACACCTTCCACAAATACATCAATCCGCAAGGGCGGCAGGTCCATCCCGACGCCCAGAATGTGCACGGCATCTCGAACGCCGACCTTGAGGGCAAGCCGACTTTCTCCGAGATCCTCGATGAATTCATCGACTTCATCGACGGCGCCAAGCTTGTCGCGCACAACGGCAACTTCGATCTGGGCTTTATCAATGCCGAATTCGCAAGGCTCGATCAGCCCGCCATCGACCCCGGCCAGCTGATCGATACGCTGGCGCTTGCCCGCCGCAAGCACCCGATGGGTCCGAATTCGCTCGATGCGTTGTGCCGTCGCTACGGCATCGACAACAGCCGCCGCACCAAGCATGGCGCCCTGCTCGACTCCGAGCTTTTGGCCGAGGTCTATATCGAGCTGATCGGCGGCAAGCAGTCGGCGCTGGTTCTGGAAAGCTATTCGTCATCGAACGGCAATGGCGGCTCAACGCGGCAGATCGAGATCATTGTCGCCACGCGGCCCGAACCGTTGCCGGCGCGGCTGACCGAGGCCGAACTTGCCGCGCATGAAAAGCTGGTTGGCGGTCTTGGCGAAAAGGCCCTTTGGGCCAAGCTCACACAGGCTTGAATACGAAAAAGCCCGGCGCTGAGGCCGGGCTTTCGATGAATGACGCTCTTGGGCGTGGTCTTAGCTGACCTTGACCTTGGAAGCGGCCTGTTCCTCGGCGATCTTCTGCTGGAACATCTGCGCGAAATCGATCGGGTCGAGCATCAGCGGCGGGAAGCCGCCATTGCGGGTCGCTTCGGCGATGATCTGGCGTGCGAAGGGGAACAGCAGGCGCGGGCACTCGATGAAGAGCAGCGGCAGCATGTGCTCCTGCGGGAAGCCGTCGATGCGGAACACGCCGCCATAGACCAGCTCGACGTTGAACAGCACGTCCTTGTCGAAAGCGGCCTTGGCGCTCAACGTCAGGTTGACGTCGAACTGCTTGTCCGTCATCGGGTTGGCGTTGACGTTGACATTGATGTTGATGCCGGGAGCCTTGTCGCGGCCGCGCAGCGAATTCGGTGCGCCGGGGCTTTCGAAGGAGAAATCCTTCACATACTGCGCCAGCACGTTGAGCGTGGGCTGCTGTGCATTACCGTTGCCGTTGGCACCTTCCGGCGCTTCATTAGTGGCCATAAGCCCATGTCCTCTTGGCTCGGCCGCGACGCGGCCCGGATTGGAATCCGCGGTTCGCTAGCATGCTCGGCATGCCAAGACAAGGTTTTGCCTCTGGCGGAGGCCGCTCGCTACTCGTCGCGGATGGAGCGCCAGGGTGATTTCGGGTTGGGCTGGCGCGAAAAGTCGTCCTCGTCGAGATCAATGGTCTTGCCGCCTGCTGGGCCACTGCGACGGGCAAAACCGCCGAAGTCGGAGGTGAAACGCACTCGCTTGCTGAGGAACCGCCAGGCCAAGGCGCGGACCGGCGGCAGGAACAGCAGGATGCCGACAATGTCGCTGATGAAGCCGGGAATGACCAACAGGATGCCGGCGAGCACGATCATCGCACCGTTGGCGAGTTCCTTGGACGGGTCACGGCCGGCTTCCATTTCGGTACGGATACGGGTCATGACGCCAAAACCCTGCACGCGCAGCAGGATGGAGCCCAAGACAGCGCTGAGCAGAACAAGCCCGATGGTCGACAGCACGCCGATTTCGCTACCTACCAGCACAAATCCGGCGATTTCGAGCAAAGGCAGGGCAAGGAGCAGGAGAGGCAGCATCTAGAGCGTTGATCCGGTCCGGTTTGAGTTGACGTGACAGCCATATGCGGTCACAGGCATAGCGCATACATCTTTAGATAGGGCGCTGCGCCTTTAATTTGAATGATCGGTGCATGCGTTCTATATGCAAGGCTAACAGGCGCTGCACAGATGCGGCGCCGGCGAATGGCACATAAGCTGGCTTCGGCCGCGAACAAGGGACGGATCGGCAGAAGATATGGAATTCTTCGATTTCGGCACGATTTTCTTTCTAATCGCAGCGGTGGTGATCTTTTTCCAGCTCCGCAACGTGCTTGGACGCCGTACCGGCAATGAACGTCCGCCCTTCGACCCCTATACGGCGGCCCGCAACAAGCCTCAGGACGCCAATGGCAAGCCCGAGAACGTCGTGTCGCTGCCGCAGCGCAAGCGCACGCCAGGCGAAACCAACGACGAGGTCTATGTCGCCATCGACGCCTTCGCCAAGCCGGGCACCGACCTGAACAAGGGGCTGCGCGCCATCAGGGACGCCGACGCTTCTTTCGAGCCCAAGGGTTTCGTCGAGGGCGCCAAGATGGCCTACGAGATGATCGTCATGGCCTATGCCGACGGCGACCGTAAGACGCTCAAGAACCTTTTGTCGCGCGAGGTCTATGACGGCTTTGTTGCCGCGATCGCCGACCGCGAAGGCCGCTCGGAGAAGATCCAGTCCTCTTTCGTCGGCATCAACAAGGCCGATATCGTCTCGGCCGAGATGAAGGGCGGCGAGGCTCACGTCACCTTGCGCATCGTCAGCGAGCTGATTTCGGCGACGCGCGACAAGGCCGGAGATGTCATCGACGGCGATCCGGAGACTGTGGCCGAGGTCAAGGATGTCTGGACCTTTGCCCGCGACACCCGTTCGCGCGACCCGAATTGGAAGCTTGTCGCGACCGAGGAAGAAGACTGACCGCGCGTGGCGGGCGAAGCCCGTGTTGCTCTCGCCCGCATTCGCCCCGGTCGGTTTTGCCGACCTTCCCGGTTGGCTGGGAGATGACCACCTAGCCGCCTTCGGGGCCTTTCGCCGTTCTGCCTTTCATGTCCTGACCAAGTCTTATCGCGGCGGCGCCCTCGGCGTCGCTTTTGATGCTTTTGGCCCAGCCTATGCCGAAGCGCGCGCGCGACCGGCGGGCAATGGTGCTGAAGCCCGCGCCTTCTTCGAACGTCATTTCCAGCCTGCCTTTGTTGCGCCGGAAGGTCGCGAGACCGGTTTCGTCACCGGCTTTTACGAGCCCGAAGTCGAGGCCTCGTCGGTCAGGACAGAGATTTTCCAGGTGCCGCTGCTGTCGCGACCGGCCGATCTTGTCGACATTGACGACCACAACCGCCCCGCCGGCATGGACCCCTATCTCGCTTTCGCGCAGCAGACCGCTGACGGGCCGGTCGAGTATTTCGACCGCCCGGCGATCGAACAGGGCGCGCTTTCAGGCAAGGGACTTGAGATCGCCTGGCTTGCCGACCCGGTCGACGCATTCTTCGTCCATGTCCAGGGCGCTGCCCGTCTGAACATGACCGACGGTTCGCTGCGACGTGTCACCTATGCCGCCAAATCCGGCCAGCGTTTCACCGGTCCGGGCGGAATTCTGGCCGAAATCGGCGAGATTCCGCTCGAAAAAGTAACGATGCAGTCGATCCGCGCCTGGTTCAAAGCCAATCCGGAGCGCGTCGACGATATCTTGTGGCGCAATCTCTCCTACATCTTCTTCAGGTATGCCGAGGTCGATGATCCGGCACTTGGGCCCATCGCTGCGGCGAAGGTGCCGCTGACGCCGGGCCGTTCGGTTGCGGTCGACCGCCTGCTCCACACCTTCGGCACGCCGTTCTTCATCGCCGCCCCTGCCCTCACCGCATTTGGCGGCAAACCTTTTGCCCGGCTGATGATCGCCCAGGACACCGGTTCAGCCATCACTGGCCCGGCGCGTGGCGATTTGTTTGCCGGCTCCGGTTTCGATGCAGGCGAGATTGCCGGCGTTGTCCGCAACGACGCCGATTTCTTCGCCTTGCTGCCCAAGCCCCTGTTTTCCGGTGGCGCGTCATGAGCACACGCCGCGACCGCAAGCTCAGCGACGAAGAACGCGTGTTGTGGAACGTTATTGCCCGCACGACCTCGCCGCTCAAGGGCAAACGGGCGATCGAGATACCCGAGCTGCCAGCACCCGTTGTCGCCAAGCCGGATCCGACACCGGCAAAGGCCACGCCAGCGCAGGTAAATGCATCCGCAGCTCCGCCCAAGCGCCTGTATGTCGCCCATTCGCTCGATGAACCGACGCGCGACAAGCTGTCGAAAGGCCGCCTGCCGATCGAAGGCCGGGTCGATCTCCACGGCATGACCCAGGACGAAGCCTATTCGCTGCTGCTCCATTTCCTGGCGCGCGCGCATGCCGGTGGGGTTCGTTATGTGCTTGTCATCACCGGCAAGGGCAATTCCAAGGGCGGCGATGGTGTGTTGCGTCGCATGGTTCCGGCCTGGCTGAACACGGCACCGTTCCGCATGCTGGTGTCCAGTCATGATCATGCCGCCCGCCATCATGGCGGTTCGGGCGCGATCTACATCAGGCTGCGCCGGAGTATGGGCATTTGACGCCGCTGGGAGAGCGCATCCGCGAACTCAGGCGCGAGCGCGGCGTCAGCCAGAAGGATATGGCCGCGACCATTGGCGTCAGTGCCGCCTATCTCTCGGCGCTCGAACATGGTCATCGCGGCGTGCCGACATGGGCGATGATCCAGAAGATCATCGGCTACTTCAATGTCATCTGGGACGATGCAGAGGAGCTGCAGAAGCTGGCTGAAGGCTCGCATCCGCGCGTGGTGGTCGACACGGCGGGACTTTCGCCTGCAGCCACCGAGCTGGCCAACCTGATGGCTCAAGCTATCGGCGAAATGAATGAGAGCGAGCTTGCCGCCCTCAATAGCCAGATGCGCGAGGCGATTGCGCGGAAGAAGCGCGGCTAGCGAGCATGATCCCGAAAAGTGGAAAACGGTTTTCGGACAAGATCATGCTCAAATCTAAAAAAGCGCCTCGAGTTCGGCCAGCTTGTCGTTGACCAGCCAGCCATAATAGTTCTCCTCGGGCATTTTCGCCGGTTCGCCCGCGGCCGCGCGCCTGTCGTTTTCGGCTTTGAGCGCATGGGCGCGAGCTTCAGGGTTGCCGACATTGTAGAGCGTGGCGGTGAGCCCTGGATTGCCCGAGATGTCGAAGCCGGCGATGTTTTTATAGGCATCGATTGACGTCTTCACCGTGGCAGCGATGTAAGGCAGCGTCAGGTCGGGATCCATGATGGTCTTGTAGACGCTGTTCGGGTCGGCCGCATCGAGCTTGGGCAGGCGCGAGACCTTGTGTACGAGGTCGCTCATCTGCAGCGCGGTCAGTGGATTGAGCTGGCCGATGCCAAAGGTCTGGCCGGCATAGAAGGGCTGGAAGAAGGTGGCGCTGAAGCGGTCGTTGGGAAAGCTGGTGCCGTCCACGGTCTTGCCGCGAAAACTCTGGTTCCATACCGCTTCGCGGCATTCCCACAAATCGTAGCTGTCCGACTTCGCCGCACATTCGGCGAATTGCGGACGCTTGATGAAATCGGTGACCTCTTCGCCGCCGTAGCTGAAGCTGAATTTGCTCGACAGGTAGGACACCGCCTTGACGTAGTAGGTCTGCATCCGGTCGTAGGCGTCGACATTGTAGGTGTGCTCGCCGACGATGGCGCCGACGACATGGATCGGGTCGATCCCGTAGGCGCGCGCCACTGTCTTGATCTTGCCGCGCAGTTCGGCATCGTTCTGCAGCAGCGCGTAAACCTTGCGATACTTGACGTCGAAGGTGGTCTTGCCAGCCTTGGTGCGCTTGGACGAGGCACCGGGCACGTCGGGTTGCTCGGCATGAACGTTGCCGGCCGCGACCAGGGTCGTCGCCGATGCCTGCGGCACGCCGAAGACCGCCGCCAGAAGAAATGCCGAGAGAAATACGCGTTTCATATGCTGCTGTTGCCCAAGCCCTATCAAGGCAAACTAAGAAAAGCCCTCGGCTTAGTCGAGGGCGTTGTCGCCTGACGGAAGCGAAAGGTGGCCGGATGGTTCCATTCGGCCACATGTCACATTGTTCCGGCGCGGGCAGTGCACGCGCCGGAAGCCCGCTTTAAAGGATGAAACGCGACAAATCTGTGTTCCTGGAGAGATCGCCGACGTGCTTTTCGACATAGGCCGCGTCGATCTTCACCGTCGTGCCGTTGCGATCGGGCGCATCATAGGAGACCTCGTCGAGCACGCGCTCCATCACCGTCTGCAGACGCCTGGCGCCGATATTCTCGACACTGTTATTGAGGTCGACGGCGATGCCGGCGAGCGCGTCGATGGCGTCGTCGGTGAATTCGAGGTTGACGCCCTCGGTCGCCATCAGCGCGATATACTGCTTGATCAGGCTGGCTTCGGTCTCGGTCAGGATGCGAACGAAATCGTTCTTTTCCAGCGCCCGCAGCTCAACGCGGATCGGCAAGCGGCCCTGAAGCTCCGGCAGGAGATCCGAAGGCTTGGAGATGTGGAACGCACCCGAAGCGATGAACAAGATGTGGTCGGTCTTCACCTGCCCATATTTGGTCGCAACCGTCGTGCCCTCGACCAGCGGCAGCAGATCGCGCTGCACGCCTTCACGCGAGGGGCCGCCGGAGACGTCGCCACGCGCAATCTTGTCGATCTCGTCGAGGAAGACGATGCCTTCGTTCTCGGTCACTTCGAGCGCGCGCCGCACCACCTCGTCCTGGTCGAGCAGCTTGTCGGACTCATCGCCGATCAGAAGCGCGTAGGATTCCTTGACGGAGGTCTTGCGCGTCTTGGTGCGCTGGCCGCCCATCGCCTTTTGCAGCATGTCGTTGATGTTGAGCACGCCGACATTGCCGCCCGGCATGCCGGGGATATCGAAGCTCGGCATGCCGCCGGTGCCGCTATCGGCGACCTCGATTTCGATTTCCTTGTCGTCGAGCTCGCCGTCGCGCAGCTTCTTGCGGAAACTATCGCGGGTGGCCGGGCTTGCCGTCTTGCCAACGAGGGCTTCCAGCACGCGCTCTTCGGCGTTGACATGGGCACGCGCCTTGACGTCTTCGCGCATCTTCTCGCGCACCAGGCCGATGGCGATCTCGACTAGGTCGCGGATGATCTGCTCGACGTCGCGGCCGACATAGCCGACYTCSGTAAACTTTGTCGCCTCGACCTTGASGAAGGGSGCRYYKGCMAGCTTGGCCAGKCGSCGCGARATCTCSGTCTTGCCGMMGCCGGTRGGSCCGATCATCAGGATGTTCTTGGGCATGACCTCTTCGCGCATCTGGCCTTCCAGCTGCTGGCGGCGCCAGCGATTGCGCAGCGCGATCGCCACGGCGCGCTTCGCGTCCTTCTGGCCGATGATGAAGCGGTCGAGTTCTGAAACGATCTCACGGGGAGAGAATGTGGACATAGCGATACTCTTGAATACTCGGTTGCAGCTTATGTATGGGCTGGAAGCCGGCGCGCAAGGGCACCGGGCAGCAGTGGCACCAGGCCCCGCCGCAGCCCATGCCAGCCAGCGCTGAGCAACAGCACCAGCGCGCCCAGCACCAGCATGGTGAGCGGTACGACACTGTCCGAAAGTCCTGCCTTGACGACGAGCGCACCGAAGGCATAGCCGGCATAAGACAGGCCCGACACCAGGATCGCGCGCCTGTCGACGACAAGCGCAACGAGCGCCAGTCCGATGAAGATCGCCAGGATGCTCCAGGCCGAAACCGCCTCGGAACCGCCCTCGCCGGCGAGACTGCTGACCAGCGGATGCACGATCAGCGGTGCCGCCAGCATATGCAGCCAAAATGCGATGTCGGTGCGCCGGGTCTGGCGCAGCGGATCACTCAGGTCGAAACGCATGGCGAGGGTGAATACGGCAAGGCCGCAGGCCAGCAGAAGCGGCTTGGCCGCCTGGATGGCGAAATCGGGTGCCGCCATGAAAAGAAGCGCGACGACGGAGGCGACAAGCGCGGCAACGCCGGCAGCGATCGTCACTGGCACGCGGAAGCGCCAGTAGTGCAGCGCAGCCGCCGCAGCGGTAACAAGGCCGGCGACGACGATCGGCGAGCCCCCGTGGTTGCCGAGGCCCATGCCGAAGCTCTGGCTGGGGTTGAAGGCTTCCGCCACCGCTGAAAAGACCGCTCCGGCATAGACCAGAAGCAACACGATGCTGGGCAGCGCCATGCGCTGGTTGCGGGTGAAGTATTCGGCCAGAAGCCAGCTCGCTACGGCGATGACAACGAACATGCCGGTGTTGCCGATCATGTCGCCGGAGAAATAGCCCAGGGCGCCCAAAAACAGCCCAAGGCCGATGGTGACGAAGATGTCGCTGAAACCGCTGATGAAACGAAACCTCTCGTCGTCATGCGGTTCCCTGTCGAAGGCGGGCGTTCTAGCGCTTTCCAGATCGCGCAGGCCTTGCGCCTGGTCGGCGGTCACCAGCCCTTTCGCGACTGCGGTGCGCAGCGCGTCGGGCGATATGGCGAGCATGTCAGGCGGTGTCGAAGAATTGTTCACTACAGGATCCCCGCCTGCCAATGCTTGATCGTATCGAGCGGATAAACCAGCATGATGACGTTGAGCGTCAGGTTGTCACGGATGACATAACCGACGCCGATTTCGAAGATGACGGCCAAGGCAACGACGCTCCAGACCGGAAGTCGCGCGGCCATGAAGAAGCCCAGCACCATGGCCAGCGTGTCGAACACCGAGTTCAGGACGCTGTCGCCGWAATAGTCGAGGGMRATGGTSSCCTCGCGATAGCGGTTGATGATGAAATCGCTGTTTTCTACCAGCTCCCAGGCCACTTCGATGCCGATGGCGACCGCAAGGCGGAAACCAAGCGAGCTCTTGGGCGCCAGCCAGGTCAGCAGTGCGTAGAACAGGAAGCCGTGGATGATATGCGAGAAGGTGTACCAGTCGGAGATGTGCTGGGAGTTCTCCGAACTCATCACGACGCCCTGCCACAGCTTGACGTAGCCGCATTTGCAGATTGCCGGGTGGCCCATCCAGTAAAGCGCCACCGCTTGTCCTGCGATCAGCAAGGCAGCCACCAGCAGCCACCAGCCCAGCTTCTCGCGTTGCCCGGCTGCTGCCTCCTCCCCTTGCGCAAGCATCATTCGTCGAAATCCCCCTCTTCGGCATCGCGCGCCATCATCAGCGCCGGACCGTAAATCGACGTTCGCGTATCGAAAGCCACGAAGCCAGCTTTTTCGTAAGCGCGGATGGCGCGTTTGTTAGCCGGGTTCGGGTCTATGATTACCCTTGGCACGCCTTCTTCGAACAGCTCGTCGACGAACTGCCGGATGATTGCCGAGCCATGGCCTTTGCCGACCAGATCCGGCACGCCGATCGACAAGTCGATGCCGAGCGTGCCGAATGGCTGGTCCTGGTAGGGGTGGTCGTCCTCCATATGCGGGTCGTAGCTCTGGAGGTAGCCGATCGGCTTGCCGTCCAACTCGACGATCAGCGGCTCGACCGAGATGCTGTCGATGTGCTCCTCGATCGCGGCGATCTCATCTTCGGGATGGTTCCACCATTCGGCGACATGCGGCTGGGCCAACCATGCCTTGATGACAGGCAGGTCGGCCCTGGTCACCGGACGGAAGTCGTAGCGCGCGGTTGCCTCAATCGGCATCGAGCGTTTCGATCACGAAGCTGTGGTTGGTGTAGACGCAAATGTCGGCCGCGATCTGCATTGCCTTGCGGGCGATCTCCTCGGCGTCCTTGTCGGTGTCCATCAGGGCGCGCGCAGCGGCCAGCGCGTAGTTGCCGCCCGAGCCGATGGCCATGACGCCGAATTCCGGCTCCAGCACGTCGCCGGTGCCGGTCAGCGCCAGCGAAACATTCTTGTCGGCGACCAGCATCATCGCTTCGAGGCGGCGCAGGTAGCGGTCGGTKCGCCAGTCCTTKGCSAGCTCGACGCAGGCGCGCGTCAGCTGGTCGGGATATTGCTCGAGCTTGGCTTCGAGGCGTTCGAGAAGGGTGAAGGCGTCGGCGGTGGCGCCGGCGAAACCGGCGATGACATTGCCCTTGCCGAGGCGACGGACCTTGCGGGCATTGCCCTTCATGATGGTCTGGCCGAGGCTGACCTGGCCGTCGCCGGCGATGACCACCTTGTTGCCCTTGYGCACGGTCACGATGGTTGTGGCGTGCATACTCTGTTCACTGGACATATGTTGCTCCGATGGCGCGCGGCCCCTTTGCGGCAGCTTGCGCGTTACGAGTGGAAGTTCGATCTTATGTATGACGCGGCGCAAGGAATGCAAATCCTCGCCGCTTATGACGAAATGCCCTTTCACGACGATTGGCAAGCGGTCGCTCATGCTGTTATTAGGCTCTCGTTTTTGAGGACAAGGATCCGCCAATGGCCCCCCGTTCCGCCGAAGTCAGCCGCAAGACCAAGGAAACCGAGATTGCCGTCTGGGTCCATGTCGATGGCACCGGCCGTTCGGAAATGTCGACTGGCGTCGGCTTCTTCGACCATATGCTCGACCAGCTGTCGCGCCATTCGCTGATCGACATGAAGGTTCAGGCCAAGGGCGACCTGCACATCGACGACCACCACACCGTCGAGGATTGCGGCATCGCGATCGGCCAGGCGCTGTCCAAGGCGCTCGGCGAACGTCGCGGCATCATGCGTTATGCCTCGATCGACCTTGCCATGGACGAGACGCTGACGCGCGCGGCGATCGACGTGTCGGGGCGGCCGTTCCTGGTCTGGAACGTCGCCTTCTCGGCGCCCAAGATCGGCACCTTC
This sequence comes from Aminobacter sp. P4_D5, assembly GCF_056401815.1. Lineage (NCBI taxonomy): Bacteria > Pseudomonadati > Pseudomonadota > Alphaproteobacteria > Hyphomicrobiales > Phyllobacteriaceae > Aminobacter > Aminobacter sp. P4_D5. Next base: position 15,955 of record NZ_JBFUIP010000084.1, read on the forward strand.
GACACCGAGCTGGTGCGCGAGTTCTTCCAGGCACTGGCCCAGAACGCTGGCATCACGCTGCATGTCACCAATCATTACGGCGCCAACAACCATCATATCGCCGAAACCTGCTTCAAGGCTGTGGCGCGCGCGCTGCGCATGGCCCTTGAAAGCGATCCGCGCCAGCCTGACGCAGTACCGTCGACCAAGGGCAGCCTGAAGGGATAGCCATGGCCATCCATGTCGTCATGGAGCCGCCTGCTTCGGCGGGAAAAAACGCTTCGGAAGCCGCAGTCTTTATCCGCGACGGCTTTTACGTCCTCGGCTTCATCGTGCCGCTGCTGTGGCTGTTGTGGCATCGCCTGTGGCTCGAAGCGGCGGTGACGCTTGCCGCCACGATGGCGCTCGCCGTCGCAAGCGAGGCTGCCGGTCTGACCTTTGCCGCGCCGCTGCTGCCGCTGCTGATTTCGCTTTATGTCGGGCTCGAAGGTGCCGCCTTGCGTATCGCCGCCCTTCGCCGTGCCGGCTGGCACCAGTGGGGCGTGATCGAGGCCGACAGCATCGAGGATGCCGAGACGCGCTACCTCTTCGCCGGTGAATCTGGCGACGAGCCTGCGCCGGCTGCTGTCACCATCTCCCCTGCCACGCCCCGGCCACAACCTGCTGGCGGAGCGCTCGGCCTGCTGCATTATCCCGGAAGACACTGACATGCGCGTTGCCATCATCGACTACGGTTCGGGCAATCTGCGCTCGGCGACCAAGGCCTTCGAGCGCGCCGCTCGCGAGGCCGGCATATCGGCCGAGATCGACCTGACCGCGGACGCCAAACGCGTGCGCACCGCCGACCGCATCGTTTTGCCCGGCGTTGGCGCCTATGCTGACTGCGCGCGTGGGTTGCGCGCCGTGGACGGCATGTGGGAGGCGGTCGAGGAGGTCGCGATCCACAATGCGCGCCCCTTCCTCGGCATCTGCGTCGGCATGCAGCTGATGTCGGAGCGCGGGCTCGAAAAGACCGTCACGCAAGGCTTTGGCTGGATCAAGGGCGACGTCAAGGAGATCACCCCGTCCGACCCGTCGCTCAAGATTCCGCAGATCGGCTGGAACACGATTCACGTGAAACATGCCCATCCGCTGTTCGATGGCATCGCCACCGGACCGACCGGCCTGCACGCCTATTTCGTGCATTCCTACCATCTCGACGCCACCGACGAGAAACAGGTGCTGGCGACCGCCGACTATGGTGGCAGGGTCACCGCCGCTGTGGAGCGCGACAACCTTGTCGGCACGCAGTTCCATCCTGAAAAGAGCCAGGCGCTTGGCCTTGCCCTCATCGCCAATTTCTTGAGGTGGAAGCCATGACTGCGAAGAAGGGCTACTGGATGGCGATGGTGGAGATCACCGATCCCGAGGCCTATCCGGCCTACATCGCGGCCAACCTAGCGGCGATCGCCCCATACGGCGCCAAGCTTCTGGTGCGCGGCGGCCAGTACGACCAGCCCGAAGGCCCGACCGGCAACCGCCATGTCCTGGTCGAATTCGAATCCTACGAACAGGCGATAGCCTGCTACCACTCTCCCGACTACCAGGAGGTGGTGAAGCTGCGGCACGCTGCTTCCGTCGGCAAGTTTGTCATCGTAGAAGGCGTATGAGCATGATCCTATTCCCCGCCATCGACCTCAAGGACGGCCAGTGCGTGCGCCTCAAGCTCGGCGACATGGACCAGGCGACCGTCTACAACGACGACCCGAGCGCCCAGGCTAAAGCCTTCGAGGACCAGGGTTTTGAGTGGCTGCATGTGGTTGACTTGAACGGCGCCTTCGCCGGCGAAAGCGTCAATGGTTCGGCGGTCGAGGCGATCTTGAAAGCGACCAAGAACCCGGTCCAGCTCGGCGGCGGCATTCGATCGCTCGACCATATCGAAAGCTGGCTTTCCAAGGGCCTCGCCCGCGTCATCTTGGGCACGGTCGCCGTGCGCGATCCTGAGCTGGTCAAGGAAGCCTGCAGGAAGTTTCCCGGCAAGGTCGCTGTCGGCATCGACGCCAAGGGCGGCAAGGTCGCCGTCGAAGGCTGGGCCGAAGCCTCGAGCCTCGGTGTCGTCGAGCTTGCCAAAAAATTCGAGGGTGCCGGTGTCGCCGCGATCATCTACACCGACATCGACCGCGATGGCGTGCTGGCCGGTATCAACTGGGATTCGACCATCGATCTCGCCGGGGCCGTGTCGATCCCGGTCATCGCCTCGGGCGGCCTCGCCTCAATCGCCGATATCGTGCGCATGACCATGCCGGACGCCAAGAAGCTCGAAGGTGCCATTTCCGGCCGTGCTCTCTACGACGGCCGCATCGATCCGACCGAAGCGCTTGCCATCCTGCGCGGCACGCTCAAGCCAGAGCCCGGACTGTTCGAGGAACGGAAATGACCCTCAAAGCCCGCGTAATCCCCTGCCTCGACGTGAAAGATGGCCGCGTCGTGAAGGGTGTCCAGTTCGTCGATCTGATCGACGCCGGCGACCCCGTCGAGGCCGCCAAGGCCTATGACGCTGCCGGTGCCGACGAGCTCTGCTTCCTCGACATCACCGCCTCGTCAGACAATCGCGAGACCATCTTCGACGTCATTTCCCGTACCGCCGAGCAGTGCTTCATGCCGTTGACCGTCGGTGGCGGCGTGCGCCAGGTTTCCGACATCCGCAAGCTGCTTCTGGCCGGCGCCGACAAGGTGTCGATCAACACGGCGGCGGTGAAGAACCCCTCCTTCGTCGCCGAGGCCGCCGACAAGTTCGGCAACCAGTGCATCGTCGTTGCCATCGACGCCAAGAGGGTTTCGGTGGCAAACGAGACTGACCGCTGGGAGATATTCACCCATGGCGGGCGCGAGCGCACCGGCATCGACGCCGTCGAATTCGCCCGCAAGGTCGTCGACCTTGGGGCCGGCGAAATCCTGCTCACCTCGATGGACCGCGACGGCACCAAGATCGGCTACGATATTGCGCTTACCCGCGCCGTGGCGGATGCGGTGCGCGCGCCGGTCATCGCCTCGGGCGGCGTCGGCAATCTCGACCACATGGTCGATGGCATCCGCGAGGGCCACGCGACGGCCGTGCTTGCCGCCTCGATCTTCCATTTTGGCACCTACACCATTGCCGAGGCCAAGGCCCACATGGCAAAAGCGGGTCTGCCGATGCGGCTCGATCCCATTGGCTGAGCTACCGAGGCAATGATGAGTGCATTCTCCCTATCCGACCTTGAAAAGATCGTCTCCGAGCGGGCGCGTTCGGGCGACGCCAATTCATGGACGGCCAAGCTCTATCAAAGCGGGATGGAACGCGCGGCCAAGAAGCTCGGCGAAGAGGCGGTCGAAACCGTCATCGCCGCGGTCAAGGGCGACGATAGCGCCCTCGTTTCGGAAAGTGCCGATCTCCTTTATCATTGGCTCGTCGTGCTGGCCGTTGCCGGCATTCCGATGGCGGACGTGATGGCCGAACTGGAGCGGCGCACCTCGCAATCCGGAATTGCCGAAAAGGTTTCGCGGAAGAACGAGAGCTGACCGCTGGTCAGGTCCCGCAGGGGAGGTTCGATGGATCAGCTCGCGCCGTCGGAGAAGTATTCGCCTTACTGGTTCTTCAAGGCCGAGCACTGGGCCGGCTTCGGCGCCGACATGTCGATGACCCTGACCAAGGACGAGGTCAGCCGGTTGAGCTCGATGTACGAGCCGATCGATCTTGAGGAAGTCAGGCGCATCTATCTGTCGCTGTCGCGTCTGCTTTCGGCCCATGTCGAGACCAGCCAGCAACTGTTCCGCCAGCGCCAGCGCTTCTTCAACTCCGAAAAGAAGGGCACCAAGACGCCCTTCATCATCGGCATGGCTGGATCGGTTGCTGTCGGCAAGTCGACCACAGCGCGTATCCTTCAGGAGCTGCTCACGCGCTGGCCGTCGAGCCCGAAGGTCGACCTGGTCACCACCGACGGCTTCCTCTACCCAAACGATGTTTTGCGGCGCGACAACCTGATGGAGCGCAAGGGCTTTCCCGACAGCTACGATGTCGGCGCCCTGCTGCGCTTCTTGTCAGGCATCAAGTCGGGCCAGCCAAATGTGCGGGCGCCTGTCTATTCGCATCTGACCTATGACGTCATGCCCGGCGAGTTCGTCACCGTCGATCGCCCCGACATCCTGATCTTCGAGGGCATCAACGTACTGCAGCCGCGCGAGCTGCCCAAGGATGGCAACTTCGTGCCGTTCGTCTCCGACTTTTTTGACTTCTCGATCTATATCGATGCCGACGAGCAGTTGATCCACGAGTGGTACATCGACCGCTTCATGCGGCTGCGCGAAACCGCCTTCCGCAATCCCCAATCGTTCTTCCATCGTTATTCGCAGCTGTCGGAAGATGCCGCCCGCGCCATCGCCGAGGGGCTGTGGGCCAACATCAACCTCAAGAACCTGCGCGAGAACATTCTTCCCACGCGCCCACGTGCCGATCTCATCCTGAAAAAGGGTGCGGGGCACCTCGTCGAGGAAGTGGCGATCCGCAAGCTGTGACTTTTAACCGGCAGGCGTTACCCGCCGCAGTGTCAGGTTGATCCGCCCGCCGTTCTTCAAGAGCGCCGACGTCATCGGATAGATGCGGTCGACGCCATGGAAGGCGAGCCGCCCCTCTCCGCCCAGCACGACGACATCGCCGCTCTCCAGCCTGAACGAAACCGTGCGGTCGTCGCGTTTGGTGCCCCCAACGCGAAACAGGCAGGCATCGCCCAGCGACACCGATACGACAGGCGCCGCAAACTCGCGCTCGTCGCGGTCCTGATGTAGGCCCATCTTGGCCGTATCGGTGTAGAAATTGACGAGACAAGCTTCAGGCGGATGCGGATAACCCGCAACCTCGCGCCATAGCGCCAGAAGCGCCTCGGGGATCGGCGGCCATGGCTCGCCGGTCACCGGATGGGTCGGCTGGTAGCGATAGCCACGCTCCTTGTCGGTGACCCAGCCGAGCGAGCCGCAATTGGTCATCCGCACGCTCATTTCCTTGCCGGTTTTCGGCATGGCCGGCGTGTAGAGCGGTGCCGCCTTCACCACCTCGCGTATGCTTTCGACCAAGCCATTCTGCACTTCCCGCGAGAGAAAGCCGGGCATATGGCGGACGCCTTTGGGCAATACGAGCACGGTCACCTACCTCGCCTGATCTGGCCGCCCAGAATGCCATCGCAAAAGCAAAACGGCGACCCGAAAGCCGCCGTTGCGCATGATGAAAGTTTGTATCAGGCCGTCGCGATTTCGGGGATGCGCAGCACCTGACCGGGATAGATCTTGTCGGGGTGCGTCAGCATCGGCTTGTTGGCCTCGAAGATGACGGTGTATTTCGACGCCTTGCCCTTGCCGTATTGGGCTTCGGCGATCTTCGACAGGTTGTCGCCCTTCTTGACCGTATAAAACACCGGGGCCTTGGCGGGCGTCGCCGCCTTCACCAACTCGGTCATGTCGACCTTGCCGTCGAGTTTGAGACTGGAATCCGGCGCCACCACCTTAAGCTCGTCGGCCTGCACCTTTGAGACGCCCAGCGTGTTGCCGACGGCAATGACCGCCTTTTCGAAGATCGACTGGTCTTTGACCACCCCAGTCAGCACTGCGGTGTCGCCCTTGACCACGACCTGGACGTTGTCAGTGCCGAGCTTGTGCGAATCGAGTTCCTTTTTCAGCGTGTCGGCGCTCGGAGCCTCATCATCGCCGAAACCAAGCTTCTTGCCGACATTCTTGACGAAATCGAACATGCCCATTCGTGATCTCCCTTGCTGTGGCAGTTGCTGGAGCTTGGCACCTGCAAAACCAAATTGGAAGCACGATCAGTGCTTGGCGTTTAATCGCCGTCGACCCGCCCGCGCAGCTTCTTGACTGTAGAACGCCCGGACTTGGACTTGAGGCGCCGTTCGACCGAGCCTTTTGTCGGCCGGGTCTTCTTGCGTGGCGGCGGTGGGGGCTCGGCGGCTTTGGCGACGAGTGCCGTCAGCCTTGCCCTGGCGTCGGCCCGGTTCTGCTCCTGGGTCCGATAGCGTCCGGCCTCGATGACGATGACGCCTTCCTTGGTGGCGCGCTGGCCGGCAAGCTTGATCGTGCGTTCGCGCACCCGTTCGGGCAGCCCCGGTGCGTTCGCGGCATCGAAGCGCAGCTGAACGGCGGTCGCCACCTTGTTGACGTTCTGGCCGCCCGGCCCCGACGAGCGGATGAAGTTTTCCTCGAGGTCATCGGGGTGGATGACCACGTCATTGGCTATGAAAATCTTGTCGTCGGCGCTCATGCGCCAAGTCATGCCGTGTAGCTGCCGAAAAGAAAAGGCCCGGCTTTTGGCCGGGCCTTGATCGTTACGTTTCGGAAGTCGCTCGGATTACTCGGCGGCTTCCCGGGTGCGTGGTGCGGCACCGCGCACGGCGGCGTCGACATGGCTTTCGAACTTGCCGAAATTGTCGATGAACATCGACACCAGCTTMTTGGCCTGGCGGTCATAGGCGGCAGCATCAGCCCAGGTCGAACGCGGGTCGAGGATCTTGCTGTCGACGCCGGGAACCGAGACCGGAACCGCGAAGCCGAAATTGGCGTCGGTGCGGAACTCGACCGAATTGAGCGAACCGTCGAGAGCCGCCGACAAAAGCGCGCGCGTCGCCTTGATCGGCATGCGCGAGCCCACGCCATAGGCGCCGCCGGTCCAGCCGGTGTTGACCAGCCAGCAGTCGACGCCGTGGTCGGCGATCAGCTGGCGCAGCAGATTGCCGTATTCGCTAGGGTGCCTCGGCATGAAGGGTGCGCCGAAGCAGGTCGAGAACGTTGCTTCCGGCTCGGTGACGCCGCGCTCGGTGCCGGCCACCTTGGCGGTGTAGCCCGACAGGAAGTGATACATCGCCTGTGCCGGGGTCAGCTTGGCGATGGGCGGCATCACGCCGAAGGCATCGGCCGTCAGCATGATGATGTTCTTGGGGTGGCTGGCGAGGCCGGTGGCGCTGGCGTTCGGGATGAAGTCCAGCGGATAGGCGCAACGGGTGTTTTCGGTGCGCGAGCCGTCATTGAAGTCCGGCACGCGGTTTTCGTCGAGGACGACGTTTTCGAGCACCGTGCCGAAGCGCCGGGTCGTTGCGAAGATTTCCGGCTCGGCTTCGGCCGACAGGCGGATGGTCTTGGCGTAGCAGCCGCCTTCGAAGTTGAAGATGCCGTCCGGGCCCCAGCCATGCTCGTCGTCGCCGATCAGCGTGCGCTTGGGATCGGCCGAGAGCGTCGTCTTGCCGGTGCCCGACAGGCCAAAGAAGATGGCGGCGTCGCCATCGGGGCCTTCATTGGCCGAGCAGTGCATCGGCATCACGCCGCCTGCCGGCAGGATGTAGTTGAGTGCTGTGAACACCGACTTCTTCATTTCGCCGGCATACTCGGTGCCGCCGATCAAAACGATCATGCGCGTCAGGTCGACGGCGATCAGCGTCTCGCTGCGCCCACCATGGCGCGCCTTGTCGGCGCGAAAKGACGGCAGGTCGATGATCGTCATCTTGGGCACGAAGCCCGCCAGTTCCCCCTCGTTGGGGCGAATGAGCAGGTTGCGGATGAACATCGAATGCCAGGCATATTCGGTGACCACGCGCGTCGGCAGGCACAGCGAGCGGTCGGCGCCGCCGATCAGGTCCTGCACGAACAGGTCCCTGTCGGCCGCATGCGCCAGGAAATCGGCATGCAGGGCGTCGAATTGGGCCCGGGTCATCGCGTTGTTGTTGTCCCACCAGACCTGAGCCTCGGTGTTTTCGTCGCGCACTACAAACTTGTCCTTGGGCGAGCGGCCGGTKTACTGGCCGGTGTCGGCGACAAGCGCGCCATGCGCCGTCAGCTTTGCCTCCCCGCGGCGGATCGCCTCTTCGGCAAGCAGTGCCGGGCCAAAGTTGTAACGGACGGTACCCGAGGTTTTGAGCCCTGCCGTTTCAATCCCGCAATTGGGATTGCGCTTACCGATTTCCGACATCCGGGAACCCTCGTTCGATTTGACGCCAATGTCCGGTCTGCGGGCCGGACGCCGCTGTCCCGAGGGACTGAAGTCAGCCAGAAACAGAAAAACCGAGCGATTTCAAATCTTTAATCGATTTAAAAATTTTGAAATCTATCTAAATCGTTTAAAAGTCGGGGAAGGGCCGAGCGCTGCCCAGGAAGCGGGCAGGTTTTTTGTTCGAGGTTCCGCACAGGCACCCCATATAGAGTGGGCACCGGTCGTGGCGGTTGCGCTCCTGGCGATCGGAGGGTATGCCACATTTTGTACCTAATTTGTCCTGCAAAAGCCCTGCTCGAAGCAGGAAGGGACACCCGCTCATGAGGGAGCCGCAGGAAATGGCAACGATCGCGCTTGTCGACGACGACCGCAACATTTTGACATCGGTTTCGATCGCGCTCGAGTCCGAGGGCTACCGGGTCGAGACCTACACCGACGGTGCTTCGGCACTTGAAGGCTTGGCCGCGCGTCCGCCGAACCTCGCCATC
>NZ_JBFUIP010000085.1:0-23684 GCF_056401815.1 Aminobacter sp. P4_D5
ATGTAGCACTCGATCAGGCACGCCGTTTGCTAGCTGCAGGCCACGCGCCCTATGTGATGATCTTGGGTGTAGATAGCTACCTCACGAGTCAGTCGATCGCCTACTATCTTGGCGCCGACCGGTTGCTTGTAGGGGACAATCCGAACGGCTTCATTCCCGGAGAGTCGGCGGCAGCCGTCTTGTGTGCGCGACCGGCTAGGGGTGGCTTCCGGCTTTTCGGACTTGGTTTTGCCCGAGAAACCGCTTCGATTTACAATGATGCGGATCTACCTCTGCGCGCCAACGGCATGACAGCTGCCTACGATGCCGCATTTCAGGAAACCGGTATGGAGATGAACCAGCTCGGCTACCGAATTTCCGATCTCATAGGCGAGCAGTACTGGTTCAAGCAAGCAGCCCTGGCCAGCTTGCGCCTGTTGAGAGGTCGGCACAATTTCCAGGATATCTGGTCGCCGGGCGAGTCCTTGGGAAATGTTGGTTCAGCGGTGGTGCCGCTGATGATTGGGATGGCTTGGACAGCGGCGCAAAAGGGCTATGACGCCGGTAACCCGGTCCTCGTCGAAGCATCCAACGATGCCGGCGCTTGTGGGGCAGCTGTTATGGCTGCAAGGGCGGTCTGATGGGCGACGTCTATGCCAATGGGATGGAGATCTCCGGCAAGGGCAGCGATGGCAAGACCATCGCGGCGTTCCCTGATGTTTGCTTCACGCCGCCGGAGAACCCTGCAACACCACCCGGAGTGCCGATACCCTATCCCAGCTTTGGCATGTCCGGCGATACCGACAATGGCACCGGCACGGTCAAGATCTCAGGCAAGACGGTCAATCTCAAGAACAAATCATATCTTACCAAGACCACAGGCACCGAGGCCGGCTGCGCTGCTAAGAAGAATATGATCACGTCAGTGAATACCGGAAAGGAGTATTTTCACTCCTGGTCCAATGATGTGAAGTTCGACGGCGAACCTGTCATTCGTATGACAGACTTTGCCACCAATGACCATGCATCCCCGACCGCCGGAACGCCACCTTGGGCGCATGTCCTGAAGATCAAGATCGGCAAGGAAAGCTGCGCTGAGATCCTGTTGAAGCTGGACATTGTCGTTCATCCTTACAAGGACGCCCACAAACACTGCGAGAGCCGTGACAAATCGAAACCTGCGGCAAAGGACAATGAATACCAGCAATCAGATCACATCGTTCAGAATGCCTGTTTTGAAAACGCGCGCGGTACCGGCGGAATCAAGAGTTTTGAAGATTACAACTTGAACAACGCGCCATGTGTCTGCCTCAAGGACGGTACAAGGCGCGGCACCGAGCACGGCGAAAAGACGGCAGCGCAGAATGAGTGGACCAAAAGCCAGCTGGAGAAGAAGGAGAATCCGACCTACGAAGACGTGCGCGAGGCCAATTTGGATGCGATGAAGAAGGCCAAGGCCCCGCATATGGATGACAAGAAAGGCAAAGAGCATCCTGCCGTCGAGTGTCTTCGTGCAGTCTGTGACGCTTTCTTCCACCCCCTTATGGAGGATGAAGGCGAAGACAGCACCCAGACACGAACTCCGAGAGGCGGGGCATTCAAGCAGGCGGCTGCCGGCAAGAAGAGCAACAAGTAACCGGAGGTAGGTCCAATGGCATCATACAACGTCTCGTGCGACAGCTTAGCGCTTGGTCCCAATGGGGAGCTTTACACGCTTGTCGTCTACTCCGATGGCGAGGGTTTCAATTCTCATGTGCTCGAGGAGGTTGATCTCCGCCTCGATGAGGTTGAACGGATTGAGCATCTCGATATCCAGATCTGGCTGACGGACCTCTGGCGCGCCGAAACCGGCGTGATGTTCGTATCGGACGAAAATGGCAAGATCCATGTGGGCGGAGCCGGCAGGTGGGCTGTGGAAGCGAGCGAGAGTGCGCGCGCTTTGACTTGCGTCTGGGGGCTCACCGAAGACATAGTCTTTGCAGCCGGTGATGCCGGCGTTGTTTTTGGCCGGCGCGGCACCGTATGGCCAGCAATAAGCCCTGCCTTTGGCCAGACGCTATTTGGCCTTGGAGGCACATCTGCCAGCAACATCTATGTCTGCGGCGACCGCGGTTTTCTGGCACATTTCGATGGCCAGCAATGGTCGATTGTCCCCCTGCCAACAAACAATCGCCTGCTGGGAATCCTCGCCCTGGCGCCGAATGACGTCTTGGTCTGTGGCGCAAATGGCGTGCTGTTTCGCGGCAGTGGCGATAGTTGGCGGGCCTACGACCCGGCCCCCAGCGACCTGCACTCCATAGCCAGCTTTCGCGGGCGCCTGTTCCTGGCCGCCAGCCGTTCCGGTGTGCTCGAGATCGTCGGTGACCAGTACGCCATCGCCCGCGACACGTTCGTCTCCTACAAGCTCGTTGCGAGCAACAGTTTCCTGGCGAGCGCCGGAGATATCTCAGCGGTACGAACCGACCTTAAGACGTGGGATGGAATGGACTACGAATAGCTATCGGATCTACGCTTGGTTAGCTTGGAGCCAAGCGCGTACTTTTGCGTGATCAAGCGTAGCGATCGGGATCGCCTTCTCCACGGAGAGCATCCTGACGACAAACAGTTCTCCAGTCTCCGGGAACTCCTTGTATCGCTCCTGCGCGATCTCGCGTCCTACCTCTCCGGCTACCCTCAGCCCATCGAGATGCGCTTCCAGACGTTCGACCAGCCGCGCCAGGCGCTCCGCGTCCATGTCGGGATTCTCATCAGGATTCAGCAAATGGTGGTCATAGACGGTCCACAGGAACGCCGCCATTTCGGCGTGCTGGCGAATGATTTCGCGCAGGACCGGCGCGGGCATCAGTTCAGGTTGACCGAGCCACCGCGGATGCGGTTGGCGGCACTTGCGTGGCTTGTGACGTAGGTGCCGCGGATGGTGATGTGGCCGTCCTTTTCCATGATGATCGTCGCCTTGCCACAGCGCAGTTCTATGCGTTCGTCGCCCACGATCCTGACCTGTTCGCCGTCGCGAATGACCTGGGGCGCTTTGGCCTTGCGGATAGGTTCCACGATGCGCCCCACGATAAGCGGCCGGCCGACATCGCCATCCTCGAACAGCAGCGCAACCTCCGCGCCAATCATGTCGGAACTCATCTCAGTCAAGCTGCGCGCCCGGACCGCGATGTCCTTGGCGTTGCCAGGGAACACGACAAGCGGCGCCTCCTCGTCGAAGCCGAGGAATAATCCGATCACAACCCCATCAATGCGCTTCACGGTCTTTGTCATCGAACCGCCCTCAATTCTGCTTGATCTCCGAACCCTTCATCGTGATGGCGCTCGATGCCTTAACGTTGATCTTGCCCGAGCCATTAACGGTAACGTCCTTGCCTTCGATGGAAATGGTACCGTCTTTTTTCATCGAGATGGCCGCCGAGCCGCATTTGATGACGATGGAGTCGCCGGCGTCTATCAATAGATCCTTGCCAATCTTGATGGCGCCATCCTCGCCGACCTCAACGAGGCTACCCTTGGCGATCTTGAGTGCGCGGCCGCCACCAACTTCGGTTGCATCGTCATTGGCAATCTTGGTCGTGCGGCCCTTGCCGATGTCGGACGTCTGACCGCCGGCGATCTTGAAACTCTGGTCCTTGCCGATTTGCGCGCTTTGGTTGGCCGCGACCTGCCAACTGTCGTCCGCTCCGATGTCGTGACTCTGTGCAGCGCCAACACTGACCGAGCGGCTCGCCCCGATCGTATTCGTCTGAGCGGCGCCTACACTGCGGGCCTCGGTCGCGCCGACGGAATCCACACGGCCCGCCCCAACGGTGACGGCCTGCGCCACGACCACCGTTTGTGTGTGATTGGCACCGATCGTCTCGGTTGAGTTCGAGCCGATCTTGATCGTCTCGTTCGATCCGACCGTCAGCGAGCGGTTCGTCCCCACCGTCTCCGTGTCGTTCGAACCGATATTCGTCGTCTGGTCGACGCCGACCTTGACCGTCTTGTTGTTGCCGACGTCCTCATCCAGATTGTGGCCAACCGAGTGTTTTGCGTCGTGGTCGATGCGGTCCGACTGGTCGTGCTGCACCAGCTTGGTGCGGTCGTTCTTGACCAGAAGCTTGTGGTCTTTCTGCGCCTGGAAATTGACCAGTTCGGAGCCTGCCTTGTCCTCAAACATCAGCTCATTGTAACCGCCGCCGCCCTTCGACGAATCTGATTTCCAACCTGACTGGGTGGCCGAGCCCGGCAGGCCGTAGGGCGGCATCTGAGCAGCATTGTAGACCCTGCCGGTGATGATCGGCAGGTCCGGATCGCCCTCGATGAAGTCGACGATCACCTCCTGGCCAATACGCGGTATCTGGATGAAACCGAAACCACTGCCGGCCCAGGTTTGCGACACCCGCACGAAGCAGGAACTGTTCTGATCCTTCTTGCCCTCGCGGTCCCAGTAGAATTGCACCTTCACCCGCGCATATTCGTCGGTGAAGATTTCCTCGCCCGAGGGGCCAACGACACGCGCCGTCTGAGGACCGCGCATGATGGGTCGCGGGGTGATCCGCGGTGGGCGATATGGCAGGCTGGTCGGGGCCACACCGAGGACCACCGTGAAGCTTTCGCCCTTTGTATCGATGCCGCTGCGAAAGCCAGGGTCGAACACGCGGTACTCGACGCTGAGCACAAGGTACTCCTGGTTCTGGTCGTCGCGCGGAAAGCCGTCAAGCTTGAAGGTACAGCCAGAAAACAGGCCGCGCACGGTGCCGGCGGCTGCGATGCGCTGGTGCACGGCCTGCAACTCCTCGCGGCGGATCGCGGCGATTTTATCGCCACGGCCGACTTCCAGATGGGTGCCCGGCTGGCGGTAATTTTCACCGTCCGCAAGTTTGTGGCCGAACGCTTGTGCGGACTTCGCCATCAGGTCGGCGCCCGGCTTCTTGAAGTCGTAGTCGGTATGCGCGTAAGCGCCCGGGCGTACCGAACTGCCGGGAACCCATTCGGTGATATACTCGACGTCGCGTCGCGCCCCCTGCCCTTCGAAATGATACGGCACCTTCTCATAGCCTTTTGGGGCCTTGAGCTTGTTCATGGCGTCGGCAAGGATCAGCTTGTGCTCGCCATCGCCGTGTTCGAAGAAATACATGATGCCTTCGTGCTCGAGCAGCCGTTGCACAAAGTCGAGGTCGGTCTCGTCAAACTGGACGCAATAGTCACGCGGCGGATACGACCCTTGCAACCGCTTTTCGAACTTCGCGGTGCCATATTTGGAAAAGATCTTCTCAACGATCTCAACCACGCTCATGTTCTGAAAAATGCGACAGTCGGTTGTATTGCCAAGAAACCACAGCCATGGCCGGACGACAGCTTCATAGAAGGCCAGTCGGTCCTCGATGCGGGTAAGACGGAATTCCGAAACGAGGCCGCTGAACCAGCGTACCGGATCGGACTCGCCTTCGATCGAGACGGCGCCACCGAGCAGTTTCAGAGGATCGATTTCCGGATCGCTGCTGACAAAGCCAACCGTATAGGCAAAACAGCGGCTGACCTCGTCGCGTCCGGTCAGATGGGTGAAAGTCAACGTATCGGCGCCGAGAGGTGTCCGGACCACAGTCGCGCGATCGTTAGCCATGGCGTCGTGCCCTCTCCGGACGGCCGGACTTCTACCACAAAGCTTAGCACAAGTTATTCAACCGGCCAAAGTAGGCGAGGCGCAGCGGCTGAATGTGCCGCTGCGAAATGCCCCTGTGCTGCGGTCGTCGTAAACTGCTAGAATAAAAGGGTGAATTTGGACGAGACTGCCGGAAACAGAGGGTTTGGCGGGCGAATTCGGATGCTCATCAGTCTGACCATCGAAAATGTCGACAGGCTGCCAAACGGCGGACCGCTCAGCTACAGCTCCAATGGTCGCAGCTTCGCCATCGGTCGCGAAAATCGCGACTGGAACCTGCCCGACCCCAATCTCTTCATCTCCGGTCTGCATTGCGAGGTCCGCTACGACAGAGGCACGTTCTGGCTCTATGACGTCTCGCGCAACGGAACCTACGTCAACGGATCGAACCAGCGCATCACTGACCCGCACCCGCTCAACCACGGCGACCGGCTCTGGATTGGCCGCTACATCGTTGCCGTATCGATCGAGGACGACCGGGATGCGGCTAACCAATGGGGCAATCCAGCGCCTTCAAGGCATGCCGCAGACCAGGCCGGCCAGCGTGCGCCGCAATTCGCCGACCCTTTTTTCGGCGGGGCCAGCAACGGCCAAAGCGCAACCGGCGTCGCTGCGCAGCCGCCGGTACCGTTGCCAGCCGCGCCATCGCCCCCCGTGGCTCCGGGCCAACGGCTGGAGGCCACGGAGCTGCTTCGCCTCATTGCGGCCGGCGCCGGCGTCTCGCCCGAGATATTTCTGCAGCGCGATCCAAACGACGTTGCCGCGGAAGTCGGCGCTGTGTTGCGGGCGGTGGTCGATGAACTCGCTTTGTTGCTCAAGGCGCGTGCGGCTGCCAAGGCCTTGGCCAAGAGCAGCCACCGAACCATGATCAGCGGCGTCGACAACAATCCATTGAAGTTCATTCCGCGCTCAGAAGAGATCCTCGAAATCATGTTCGCCCAGCGCCGCTCTGGCTATCTTGACGCTAGGCACAGCGTTGAAGAGGCGTTCCGCGATCTCAAGACACACGAACTCGCGACCTACGCCGCGATGCAGGCGGCACTTTCGCGGCTGCTCTCGGAGCTTTCGCCCGAGGCCATCGAGAGGAAGCTTCCCGGCTCTTCATTCGTGTCGAAGAAAAGCCGCGCCTGGGATATGTTCGTCGCGACATGGGAGGCAAAGGAGGCAGCCCACGAAAATGGCATGCTCGATGTGTTCCTAGCCTATTTCAGCGAAGCCTACGCCAAATCGGCGAGCAAGAAATGATGCTGCCTTTGCCGAGTAGACCCTTGTTCAGCGTCCGTTGACGCAAGCTGCTCCGTCCTGGTTCCAATCGGCTTTTCCTTGCACTACGATGCATGATTGGCGCGCGAGCGATGCTGTCTGACCGGAGGAGCCTGCGGCATTTGTCATGGCATGGCAGGCGTCGCGCGAGAGCGGGTGATCAGCGATGAGTTCGAAGGACGATCCTTCCGGCTCCGGCGGCAGAACCGTCATTCGCGGATCGCCGCGCCGCGCGCCGCAGCCGGACCCGGCTGCACCTTCTTCGGCACTCCTGGCAAAATCCGACCCGACCATCATCTACGCTAGCAGTGAGCCGCAACCGCCGCCTTCCGGCACGGTGATTTATCAAAGCGCCCCATTGGGTGAGCGTCAACACGACGCCAACAAGCCACAAAAACGAGCCCGAACGCAATCCGGCATCTCGCTAGACACCCTGTTCGAGGCGGTCGACCATGTCCAAGTGGCTGGTGCCAATCCGATCATGGTAGCAGCAGCACCGCTGCTGATGCTGCTCGGTCATCTCAGGACGGTGACTGTCGAAACCGATGCCGCACCCCTGGCCCAGTATGTCGCGAGTTCCATCGAAGAGTTCGAATGGAAAGCCGCCGACGCAGGCGTTGCCGAAGAGGACGCACGCATCGCCAAATATGCGCTTTGCGAGACCGCCGACGACATCATCGCGAACCTGCCGGGTGTTGGTCCCGACATTTGGGCACAGCACAGCATGTTGTCGCGGTTCTATGGCATCGAAGTTCCCGGCAACGGCTTCTTTGAAGCCCTCAATACTGTCCTTGCTGATCCAGCAGAGCGCTCCGATCTGCTCGARCTCGTACACGCCTGCCTGTCGCTCGGCTTCGAAGGCCCATACCGTGGCATGACCAGCGGGGAAAACAGCCTCGAACCCGTTCGGCAGGATGTCTACGCAGCACTGCGCTATTTCAGGCCGCTTGCCGAGGATGAACTCTCGCCGCGATGGCAAGGCTTGTCAGCCACCCTGGCGCGGCGCCCGGCCCGGCTTCCGCTGTGGGCAATCGCTGCCGCCGCCCTGGCGCTCGTCACAGGTACGTTCTTCTGGATGCGCAACGACATCAGCAGAGAAGGCGATGCGCTTGCTGCAAAGCTGCTTGCGCTGACGCCTTCGACGCCGGTCGTCATCGAACGCACGGATTTCGTGCCTCTAGTCGAGGAAGCCAAGCCTGTCGAAACGGCGCCAACTGTCGCGCAGATCGACCGCATCCGCGCAGCACTTGCGCAGGACATCCAGAGCGGCGGCGTAACCGTCGGCGCGAAGGGCGAATTCATCGCCATCGAGATCAATAATGCCTTGCTCTTCGAACCGGGCAAAGCCGAGACAAAGCCCGAGTTTGCCCCCGTCGCGGGCCGGATTGCAGCGGCATTTGGGGCGGAACGAGGTCAGATCAAAATCGTTGGCCACACTGACAATGTGAAGCCGCGTCAGTCTGGCGCCTTCAAGTCGAATTACGATCTGTCCGTTGCCCGGGCCGAGGCGGTCGAAAAGGCCTTGGTTCCTCAGATCGGCGACGCCTCGCGGATATCGGTCGAAGGCAAAGGCGAAGACGAGCCGATCGCCGACAATGGTTCCCCCGACGGCCGGGCGAAGAACCGCCGCGTCGACGTCATGGTCCAGCGGGAGGAAACGCTATGAGCCCACACCGCCATCTTGGGGGTTGGCCATGAGGCTCTGGCTGCTCAGGCTTTTCAGCGTCCTTGCGCTGACCGGCTTTGTCGCGGCCGTGTGGTTCGCCGGCCCGCTAATCGTGTTCGCTGACACCCGTCCTCTGGCGACTGCCTGGCCGCGCATCGCTGTTATCGGCCTAGTGGTGGCAATGGTTGTGGGCTTCTATCTGCTCCGATCTTTGCATGCCCGCAACGCACAAAAGGCGCTGGCAGCGGCAGTGGCGAGCGATAGCGAGTATGACGGCGATGCCCGGCAACTCGAAACGGGCATGACCAAGGCCATCGCGACGCTCAAACGCGCCAGCGGCAAACACAACTTTCTCTACGAAGTGCCTTGGTATCTCATCATCGGCCCGCCTGGTGCCGGCAAGACCACCGCGCTGGTCAATTCGGGCCTGAATTTTCCGCTCGCCGTGTCCGGTGCCGCCCAACCAGTACCCGGCATCGGCGGTACCCGAAACTGCGACTGGTGGTTCACCGACGAGGCTGTCCTGATCGACACTGCCGGCCGCTATACGACGCAGGACTCCGATGCCGACAGCGACCGCAAGGGCTGGTTTGCATTTCTGTCGCTACTGAAGAAGTACCGCGCCCGACAGCCTATCAACGGCGTGATCGTAGCAATTAGCCTTTCCGACGTGATGACGTCAGGCGATCAGGAACTCGGAGCCCATGCCATTGAAATCCGCAATCGCCTGCAAGAGATCCACGAGACGCTGAAAATCAGCTTCCCGGTCTATGTCCTGTTCACCAAGGCCGACCTGATCGCCGGCTTCATGGAGTGTTTCGGCGGTCTCGTCGAAACCCGCCGGCGCATGGTGTGGGGTGCCACATTCCAAGATGCGGATCACAAGACAAATATGGTTGGCACTGTGCCTGCTGAGTTCGACGCGCTCGTCCACCGCCTGGCCGAGCAAGTACCAGACCGGTTGCAGGAGGAACCCGATCCGGTCGCGCGCGTCTCAATCTTCGACTTTGCCGCGCAGTTCGCCTCGCTCAAGCAGCGCAGTGCGGATTTTCTCAACCGCGTCTTCGAGCCGACGAAAAAGCAGTCAAGCGCCATATTGCGCGGGTTTTATTTCTCCTCCGGCACGCAGGAAGGCACCCCGATCGACCGGGTGCTCGGCGCCATCGGTCGAAGCTTCGGCAGTGGGTCTCATGTTCATCTGTCGGGCACCGGCAAGAGCTTTTTCCTGCACGATTTGCTCGCAAAGGTCATCTTCGCCGAAGCAGGCTGGGTTTCTTACGACGAAGCCGCCGACCGGCGCGCCAGGATTTCTCGCTATGCCGGCGTCGGTGCCGTCGGCTTGCTTGCTGCTGGGGCACTCGGTGCTATGGCGATGAGCTACACCGCCAACAAGGCGCTGATCGCTGCCACCTATCAGGCGGCGGAAAACTATAGTTCGTCGGCCAGCGCCTTGCTCCAGGCGGAAACCGTGTCCGATGTCGATCTTGAAAACGTCATTGATGCACTGGAGAGCGTTCGCGGTCTGCCAACCGGCTATGAGAACCGCGACCTGCCGACGCCGCCTCAGGAAGCGCTTGGGCTGAGCCAGCGCGCGCGGCTGCTTTCGGCATYGGAAACGACCTACCGGCTGGCATTGGAGCGGATGTTCCGCACGCGGCTCTTGCTTCACGTCGAGCACACGATCGAGGCCAAGATGAGCGATCCGGCCGCGCTCTATGAGGCGCTGAAGATCTACCTCATGCTTGGCGGCGAGGCACCTAAGGTCGAGGATGAGCAGATTGTTTCCTGGCTGAGGAAAGATTGGGAGCAAAACCGTTACCCCGGGCCGCAAAATCGCGAAGGGCGCCTGATACTGGAAAAGCACCTGCGCGCGATGCTGGCGCTCGATGACGAGTACAACCCATCGCTTGAGCTCAATCGCCCTGTCGTCGAAGCCGCACAGCGCGCGCTTGGCCGCATGACCGTCGCCGACCGTGCCTCTTCCCTGATCGCCTCGGCAATTTCGGCCGCCCCGCTCGCTGACTTTGCTGTGGCAACGAGAGGCGGCCCAGCAGCAAAATTGATCTTCGAAACTGTCGACGGCAGCGATCTGTCGACGCTTCGCATTCCCGGCCTCTACACCTACGCCGGCTTCAACGATTTCTACCTGGGACAACTCGCTGGCATCGCCCAAAGGCTTGTCGACGAACAATGGGTGATCGGCGCCGGTGGCGAGCAAGGGAATGTCGAGCAGGAATTGCTGAGGCTTGGGCCTGAATTGCTCGACCGCTACAGCAATGAATTCTCAGGCGCATGGAATGGCGTCCTCGACAGGCTGAAGTTCAAATCAATGTCGGCGGACAAGCCTGAATATCTCGCCCTTTCGGCCGCGGGTTCGCCCAGTTCGCCGCTCGCGCAATTGTTTGAGGCGATCGCGCGCGAAACGGCATTGACGCGCGGCGACACGCCTGGCACCGGCGAAGCCGAAGCGCACGCCGACGGCCTCGCCCGCATAGGCATCGAACTCGCCGGTCGCAAATCCAACACTCGTGCTGGTGCCGCATTCGCGAACGCACCGACTTTGGTTCCGGGGGCAAACATTGAGGCACAGTTCCGGCCATTCCAGCTTCTTGTCGACGGCCGTCCCGGTCAGCGCCCGGTCGATGCGCTGATCCAGAATTTCCACGCCATCTACCAGAGCCTGACAATCTCAGCCGCCGCACCGTCGCAAGCCGGCCGCGTCAACGCCAATCTCCAGCTGCAGATATCCAACCTCCGTGCCAACGCGTCTCGCCTGCCCAAGGCACTTTCGCGGATGGTTCATGCTGCGGCCGACGATTTCGAAGGCCTTGTTGCCGAAACCTCGGTCGCGCAACTCAATCAGGCGCTTGAGGAAACAGTCAGCGGGCCGTGCGAGGAAGCGATCGCCAATCGCTATCCGTTCGGCGGGGGCGCCAGTCAGGACGTGCCAATCAGTGATTTCGCCCGCCTTTTCGCGCCCAGCGGCATCATCGATCGGTTTTTCGCGCAGAACCTGGCATCCTTTGCCGACATGTCGGGCCAAGAGTGGCAGTGGAAGCAGGAGGCACGCCTCGGCCGCGGGCTGTCCAAGTCAACGCTGAAGCAGTTCCAGCTTGCCGCCGAGATTCGAGATGCATTCTTTCCACTTGGAGGATCAACGCCTGCTGTCAACATCACCTTCACGCCGTTTTCGCTGCATGGCGACGCCGACATGGCCTTGCTCAACGTCAACGGACAGGTCGTTCAAAGCTATCAGAACGGCAGCAGCCCAGGTATCGTCACCTGGCCGGGCAGCATGCCCGCCGGCGCTGCCAATCTCAGCCTGACGCCGGAGCTTCCCGGTCGCGAGTCCGCCATCAGGTTCGAAGGGCCATGGGCGTTGAAGCGGTTGCTCGATGCGGGAATCTCCACCCGCAACGGTGACAATCTTGAGCTGCGCTTTGTCATTGGCGGCCGCGACGTCGCCTACACAGTCCAGATAAACCCGCCCGGCAACCCCTTTTCACTTGCTGCATTCTCCGGCTTCACGTGCCCGAAAGGCCTTTGATATCGCCAGGAATCACACCGACGATCTGGTGCATGTTAATTTCTGTACTCTAACGCCTAGGCCTGTGGCAGACTGAAAGGCGCGAGCGCTTAATACGCAACGCAGAGGGGCGCCCGAGAAGCGCTTGAGGCAGTTGAGCAATGTCGCCCTCCCCTTCGAAAGTTATGGCGTAAGCCACAAGGGCTGCGTCCGCCAAGTCAATGAAGACAGCTATCTTATAGAACCCCGCAGTGGCCTGTGGGTGGTCGCCGACGGTATGGGTGGGCATGACGCCGGAGAAGTCGCTTCTGCCAGCATCGTCGAACACCTGTCGACGATCGGCATCGCTAGTTCCGCGCCGGACCTGCGCGCACGTTTCGTCGACCGGCTGAGATTAGCGCATTCCGATATCCGCGAGATTTCGGATTCGCGTGGCGTGACCATTGGCTCCACCGTCGCAGCGTTGTTAGCCATCGACGGCAAATTCGCCTGCCTTTGGCTCGGCGACAGTCGCGTCTATCTAGTGCGCGACGGCGCGATCTCTCAGGTCTCGCACGATCATACCGAGGTGCAGGAACTGCTCGACCGCGGCGCAATCACGCCGGAAGAAGCGCAAACTTGGCCACGTCGCAATGTCATCACGCGCGCCATTGGCGTCAGCGACGACATCAACGTCGACTTCCAGCAAGGCGATCTCTTGCCCGGCGACATCTTCGTGCTTGGAACGGACGGGCTGACTGCGCATGTCAGCGACGCCGAGATCGAAACGGCAGTGATCTCGGCTACGGCCCAGGCAGCATGCGAAGATCTGCTAGCAAAGGTTCTCGCGCGCGGCGGAACAGACAACGTCACCATTGTCCTGGTGCGGATTGGGGGCGCAACCGACAGTGCATCTTCTGAACCTTTGGTGGGAAGCCGATAGAGGCCGGCGACACGATGCGAACGGGATCGGGCGCGTTCCCCATGCCGGTCGCGCGATGCTTGCCGCCAGTGGCATGGCCCTGTTGTCGGTTTTGTTTGCGCCGAGCGAAGCGAGAGCAGAATTCACCGTCTGCAACCAGACGCTCGACGTCGTCAATCTCGCCGTCGGCCAACAGATCGATGCAGCCTTCCAGACCGACGGCTGGTGGACGATTGGCGCAAACCAGTGCGTAAACGTCATTCGCGATGAACTGACCAATCGCTACATCTACATCTACGCAACGGATGTCTTCGGCAATGCGATCCTCAGCGGCTCGACGGACATGTGCGTTGAGCGCAAGCGCTTCACGGTGCGCGGCATCGACGAATGCTGGCAGCGCGGCCACATCGCTGCTCGGTTCTTTGAAGTGGACACGCTTGAACAGGCGCGCTGGACCTTCTTCCTGACCGGGCGATCGCCATGACGCATGGCATCGATGCGAGCTTCAAGCAGCAAAAACAACAGCGAATGGCACGGCGCGAACGATCTCGCCGGCTAAAGGCTATTGTCGCTGCGGGTGTCCTTGCGCTGCTCGCCGTGGCCGGTACCGCCTATCTCACCTCTGACTACTGGTCCTTTGGCGAATATGAAGGAGATCTTCAGCCAACCGAAGAAGCGGATATCGTGCCGTCGGATGCTTCTGTCTACGTGCCGGCTATCGTCGATCTTGCCGGCGACCCAATGTGGATCAATTTGGCGCATGAAGCTGGGGCGGAAACAAAGCGTCGTTCCGTTGCGCGCCCCGTCGAACTTACCCAGGACGGCATTTCGCCAAAGATCGAATTTCTCGCAGACACGATGCTGAGTTCCAGCGAGCGCTTCATGACGGCCATCCCATCGACGCAGGAGGACTTTGCATTTTTCCAGGCGCAGCGCGCGGTGGTTGAACCAACAGCCGGCCAGCAGGCTGATGATCAGGCGGCTCCGCCAACTGATGTCGATCTTGACCAGGCCGAGCCCGAAGGCAGTCTACCATCGGATCTCGGCGCCGGGTGGGGCGAAACAATCGACCAAGGTGAAGCTGCCCTGCCCGAATTCGAGAAAACCGCGATCGCAAACAATACCAGTGTCGCCACCGTGACGCCGGAGACCGAGCGCTTCGAGGCGACCGAAGATACCTTCGTCAAGATCCTGACCAACCGCACGCTGGACAGCGTCGTGCTCGAGGCACATTTCGCCACCGATGAGGCGAAATTGGCCGGCGAAGCGCTGAAGTCGCTTTTCAAGTTGGAAGGCCTCGAACCGGGCTATGTTGTAGCTATGCGTGGCTTCAAGCCGCGGCGCGAGGCGCCCCAGGTGGCGCTGATGCAGGTGTCGGTCTACGCCATGAATAGGTTCGTTGGCACCCTCGCGCGCAATTCGGCCGGTCAGTTCGTCTCCGGCGTAGATCCATGGGTGCGCGACGACCTTTTCAACTATTCCGGCGCCGCCCCGCAAGAAGGCACGCACAAGCGCCAGTACCGCCTCCTCGACGCGATCTACTCGACAGCGGCCCGCAACGACGTTCCAACCGGCGTTCTTGGTGAGGCGATCATGTATCTGTCACGTGGACAGGATTTGAACGCCTTTGCCACAGAAGACCAGAGGCTCGTCCTGCTTTATTCACAAACGGCTCGCGGCAAGGATGGTCTGGCAGGCCAGGTGCTTTATGTCGGTGTGCATGGCACCGACAAGAACCTCGAATGTTTTGTCTTCCAACAGAGCGATGGTCAGTTCTCTTGCGTCACGGGCAACGATCAAGTTCGCTCGCTGATGGCAACCAACGGCATGGTCACGCCGGTCAACGGTGTCATGACGTCAACCTTTGGGCCGCGCATGCATCCGATCCTGAAGACGGTTCGCGTCCACAAAGGAGTGGATTGGGCAGCCCCCATCGGTACGCCGATCGAAGCGGCCTTCGACGGCCAGGTTGTGTTTGAAGGCGACGGCCAGGGCTACGGCAACCTCATCCGCATTTCGCACGCCAACAATCGCGAAACCCGCTATGCCCACATGCAGCGTTTCGCCGACGGCATCGGCATCGGATCCACTGTCAAAGCAGGCGACGTCATCGGCTATATCGGCACCACGGGCCTGTCGACCGGCCCGCATCTTCATTTCGAACTCTATCAGGACGGACAGGCCATCGATCCGCTCGGCACGATCACCGTGATTGCGTCCGACGACTCTGCCATCGAGGTGCTGACCAATCGTATCGTCCATGTCGAAAGCGGCGGCAGTGCCCGTGCCAAGAACCCGCTGTCGTCGGCAACAGGGCTCGGACAGTTCATAAGCAAGACCTGGATAAGGATGATAAACACCTACCGGCCCGATCTCGCCAGGTCGCTTTCGACGACCGAGCTCCTCGATCTGCGTTTCGACCCGACCATCTCACGCGAGATGGTGCGCAATCTGGCGCGCGAGGGTGAAGCCTATCTCAAAGCGCGTGGCCATCAGATCACTGCGGGTCGGCTCTATCTTTGCCACTTTCTTGGAATGGAGGGCGCCCACCAGATCCTGTCGTCATCCAATGACGCAATGCTTGCTGATGTTCTTGGAGAGGTCGTCATAAAAGCCAACCCGTTCCTGACCGGCAAGAACGCCGGCTATGTCATTGGTTGGGCTGAGAAAAAGATGACTGGCCGAGCACCTTCTGCAGCATCACAACCTTCCGCTGCGACTGCGCTCCAGGAGGTTAGAGAAACGTCACCGGAGTTCGAAAAATACAAGCAGGCAATCGGAAGGACATTGAATTCGATCGAAAGCACTCTGTGATTTCGGGACCCTGCGATAAATGACGCCCATTCGCTGGCTTCGCCTGCAACAGGTGTTCGACCAGAGCCGTCGATCGCTTCGAGGAATGCGGCACGGAACATCGACTCATACGTCGAGACCAGAAAATCGAACCGTCCGCGGTCGATGGCCGCTTATGGATGATCCCAGGGAAAAAGGCGGCTCCGAAGAACCGCCTTTCCGCAATCTGTTGACCTGTCTGGATTAGCGTCCAGCCACGACCGAAGCGATGATGCCCGACGCCACACTGATCAACAGATAGTCGCTGTCTACCTTGACCCAGCGTTGACCATAGCCTGGGCGCTTGAGGCCATAGCGATTGTAGTCCCGAAGTGCCTGCTTGCGCTGCCAGTCAGGCACACGCTTGCCCTTTGACCAGTGCTGTCGCTTGACCGGCTTTTGGCGGTAATCCTGCCACTTCTGCGGCTGGCTGTAGTGGTTTCCGTGACGTGGCGCCTCGTAGCGCTGTTGAGCTTGTGCCATCGGCGCAGCGAACACCGACAGGGCGACAGCAGCTAGAACAATGCGTTTCATATGGGAGGCTCCTTCTCATTGACGCCACCATTGCTAGCCGCCGCTTGGTGAACCCAGTATGAACGCCAGAATTACCATTATGTAATGTTTTCAGCAGTTTACTTCAGACATCTAATCACGTAGATTCGATCTCCATCGCCCGTAACCACGGGGAACGGCCGCCGTCATTCCTTTGAGTTCGACGTACCCTGATTGAACTCGGCAAAGAATTCGGACACCATTTCCGGTACAAGCCGGCCATTTGATCCACAATTTTCCGATTTCTGGGTTCCACCGCAGTGGAATATCAGCTACCCGACAGCCAGGGGGAATTAGACTGGAGATTATTGATGTCCGAATTGCTTCCGAAATCTGGCAATCAGCTTATTGAACTTACAGCCGACATTGTAGCGGCGTATGTTTCCAACAACTCGATCAGACCAGACGACATGCCAAATCTGATCGCAGATGTTTTCGCCAGCATAAAAAAACTGAGTGTGCCGGAAGCTCAAGCTGAAGAGGCGCCAAAGCCACGGATGCCAATCAAGAAGACGGTTACCCACGAATACATCATCAGCCTGGAAGACGGTAAACAGTACCGAACCCTGAAACGGCATCTCTCCGGCGTGGGACTGACCCCTGACCAATATCGCGCCAAGTGGTCGTTGCCCGCCGATTACCCGATGGTTGCGCCCGGTTATGCTCAGCAGCGTTCCGAATTGGCGAAGAAGCTCGGGCTTGGTCGCAAGCCGGGCGCCAAGCAACCGGCGAAGCTTGCGCCAGGGAAGGCGAAGGTTTGATCACACTACGACGATGGCGGGAGAGCAACTGCAGGCCAGATCCCTCGCGGTAACAATCCAAGTGTCTCAATCGCGGATTGCTTTCGGGCTATCATCGCCAAGGCAGCTTACTTCAGCTGATCTGGTCGTGGCGCAAGCGTAGGCCGTCCACGAAGACATCCACCAAGCGAATGACCGTGTCCTGCCAGCCGGGCTGCTCGCGTGTGTAACACATGCCGATGAGGGCACGCATGACGTCTTCAGGCGCGATGTCGTTGCGGATCTGGCCAGCCGCAATGGCCTTCGTCATCAGGTCGCTGACGGAGCGGGCCAGCCGCGCCGCGGAATCGGCATACAGCTCAGCTGAACTCCCAACAGCCGGGGACAGCGCCGCAAGCATGCCTTTTTTTGTGGCAACCATCCCGATGTTGGCATGTAGCCAGCGGCGCAGCGCCTCCAGCGCATTTCCTTCGGCAGTGAGCGTTACGGCGAGATCGACAAGCTGGTCGATCTCGCGACGGTAGACAGCCTGAAACAGCGCCTCGCGCGTGGGAAAATGACGGTAGAGGGTGCCGATGCCGACGCCTGCGGCACGGGCCACCGCCTCAAGGCTCGCATCCGGGCCGCCGGCGCTGAAAACATTCCGAGCAGCGACAAGCAGCCGGTCCCGGTTTCGCAAGGAATCGGCGCGGGGCTTGCGGCTTGCCTTTTCGATTTGCTGTCCCATCTTTGCTGTCATTCCAGTTACGGCTTGCAAAACGGAGGAACCCTCCGTATAAAGCATTATCAGATGGTTGGGCACCTCCACCATTTTTGATGGAAGTGCCGCCTTCCGACAATGCGTGCTGCCTGCGTTGCACAGCCGACCTATCAGGTCGACAAAAATCTAAGACATCACAATCGGAGCAATCATGACTCTGTCCCTCTGCCTTACGGTCAATGGTGTCCGCACGGACGTTACACTCGATGATCCAAGGGTAACGCTGCTCGACCTTCTGCGCGAGCGGCTTGCGCTGACGGGAACGAAGAAAGGCTGTGATCGCGGCCAATGCGGCGCTTGCACCGTGTTGGTGGACGGGCGGCGCATCAATGCCTGCCTTGCGCTGGCGCTCAGCCTTGACGGCGCCGATGTCGTAACCATCGAAGGTCTTGCGCAAGGCGACGTGCTCGACCCGGTCCAGGCCGCTTTCATCGCCCATGACGGCTTCCAGTGCGGTTTTTGCACCCCCGGACAGATCATGAGCGCGGTTGGCCTCATCGGCGAGGGCGAGGCAGGAGATGACCCTGAGCGCATCCGCGAAGGCATGAGCGGCAATCTCTGTCGCTGCGGGGCATATGCCGGGATCATCGAAGCGGTGCTCGACGCGTATAAGCACCTTGCCAACGACGAACGGAGGATCGCATGAACCTGTTCGACTACGTCCGCCCCGCTTCGGTGGCCGAAGCCATCGCCGCTGGCTCCGAACCCGGAACTGCCTATCTTGCGGCCGGCACCAATCTCCTGGACCTGATGAAGGGCGGCGTATCGCGCCCCAGCCGGCTCGTCGATGTTACCCGACTGCCGGGATTGGATAGGATCGAGACGTTGGCTGATGGCGGCATGCGCATCGGCGCCATGGTGCGCAATGCCGATCTGGCTCGTGACCCAGCCTTCGCTGTGGCGCATCCCGCCGTGGCGGAAGCACTGCTGTCAGGTGCCTCGCCGCAAGTGCGAAACGCGGCCACTGTCGGCGGTAACCTCCTGCAACGCACCCGCTGCGCCCATTTCCAAGACACCGCCAGTGCCTGCAACCGACGCGATCCGGGCGCGGGCTGCGACGCGCGCGGCGGCGAAAACCGCAACCATGCCGTCCTTGGCTGGTCCGACGCCTGCATTGCCACGCATCCGTCCGATTTCTGCGTTCCCCTTGTCGCGCTCGACGCAGTGGTCGAGATCGAGGGGCCGGGCGGACGGCGCGACGTCACGCTGGAAGACTTCCACCTGCTTCCTGGCACGACGCCCGCGCGCGAAAGCGTCCTTGAGGCAGGCGAACTGATCACCGGGTTGCGCCTGCCGGCGGAGGCCACACACTTCCGCGCCAATGCTCGCTACTTGAAGCTGCGGGAGCGGACGTCATTTGCCTTTGCTCTCGTCTCCGCCGCCGCTGCACTGCAGATCAAGGACGGAACCATCCGGGCGGCCCGGATTTGCCTGGGCGGCGTCGCCGCAAAGCCCTGGCGCGCCCGTGCTGCCGAGACCCTGCTGGAAGGCCTCTCGCCTGCCTCCGAGGCTTTCGCCAAGGCAGCCGAAATTGCGCTCGCTGGCGCAGCTCCCTCAGGCGACAATGGCTACAAGATCGAACTTGCGACGCGGGTTGTGAAGCGCGCGTTGCTGCTTGCGGCGGCGGGAACCCCAGAGCGCATGCCGGCACTGCCCGCCTCCCCCTTCGGATCCGACAGCGGAGTTCTCATCCATGGCTGACACTCTTCCATTTCCCTCGGCACACGTCCGTCTCGGCTCCAGCAGCGGCCAGCCCCTGACCCGGCGCGACGGCCGCCTCAAGGTCACAGGTGGGGCGACCTATGCTGCCGACAACCATCCTGCAGCCATGCTGCACGCAGTGGTCGCGGTCAGCACTATTGGCCGGGGCAGGGTCGCCTCCCTTGATGTAACGGCAGCCAAAGCCCATCCCGGCGTCGTGGAGGTGATCACCCCCGCCAACCGCCCGCCGCTGGCGCTCGATCCGGATGGCAAACATGGGTTGTTTGGGTTTCRCATCGAGGCTTTGCAGAACGACCATGTGCGCTACGCCAAACAGCCGATTGCGGTAGTCGTCGCCGACACACTGGAGGCCGCAACGGAAGGCGCGCGCCTACTTGCTCCGACCTATGAGGTGGAGCCCGCGCGGATCGGATTTGATGGTGGAGAGCGCTACGATCCGCCTGCTGTAGGCATTGGAGCAGAGCCCAACTTCGATCGCGGCGATGTGGCCGCCGGTCTTGCCGCAGCCGCGCATCGGATCGACACCGAATACGAGACTCCGCCCCAGTATCACAACGCAATGGAGCCGCATGCAATCGTTGCCGAGTGGGACGGCGACCGGCTGACCATCGACACACCGAACCAGGCCATCGTGATGGCGCGGGCAGGGTTTGCGGCGTTCTTCGGCATTCCGGCCGAAAATGTGCATCTGCGCAGCCCGTTTCTGGGCGGCGGCTTCGGGTCCAAGGCGATCCTGGTCGGCCCGCAGATCCTCTGCATTCTCGCGGCGCGGATGCTTGGACGGCCGGTGAAACTGGTGCTGCCACGCGACCAGATGTTCGGGCCTGTCGGGCACCGCGGGGCGACGCAACAGCAACTCCGGCTCGGCATCGACGCGCAGGGGCGTCTGACGGCCCTGGAGCACCGCGCGGTGGCGACCACCAGCAGCTTCGACGATTTCATCGAACCCGCAGCCAATGCCTCGCACAACCTCTACGCCAGCCCCGCAATCTCGACGCGGCATTCGGCAATGCGCGTCGATACCGGCACACCCGGTCCAATGCGGGCGCCGGGCGAAGCCTCCGGCTCGGCCGCACTCGAATGCGCGATCGACGAGGCCGCGTTGGCCTGTGGGCTCGATCCCTTGGAATTCCGTCTGCGCAACTATGCCGATACCGACCCGGCGACGGGCAGGCCATTTTCAGCCAAGGCCCTGCGCCAGTGCTATGCGCAAGGCGCAGAACGGTTCGGCTGGGCCGGGCGTCCGCTGGCACCGCGGCAAATGCGCGACCATGCCGGTTTCCTTGTCGGATGGGGGATGGGCAGTGCACTGTTCCCTGCCCCGATGTTCCAGGCGGAGGCGCGCGCTACCTTGCGTGGCGACGGCACCGCGCTCGTCGAAACCGCGGCCGCCGATATGGGCCAGGGCGCCTGGACGGCGCTTGCGCAAATCGCTGCCGACGGATTGGGACTCGACATTGATATGGTCGAATTTCGCTCTGGCTCGTCAGAGCTTCCCGATGGCGGGATCGCCGGCGGCTCGGCCCATACCGCGACAGCTGGAGGCGCGCTCTACAGCGCCGGAGCCGATGTCATTGCAAAACTTTCCGAGATCGCTACCAGCGACCCCAACTCCCCCCTGTTTGGCGCCGGCAATGCTGGCGTCGAGGCGCAAGGCGGGCGCCTTTACCACAGCAATGACAAGAGCCGGAGTGAAAGTTATTCGGATATCCTCGCGCGAGCAGGCCTCAAATCCCTCGAAGGACGCGGGACGGGCCGTCGCGATCCTGCTCATGCGGAAGCGCGTGCGATGTTTTCGCACGGCGCAGTCTTCGCGGAAGTTAAGGTCGACCCGGATCTGGGTCAGGTGAGGGTCACGCGGCTTGTCGGCGCCTTCGCCGCCGGGCGCATCATCAACCCCAGATTGGCGCGCAGCCAACTCTATGGCGGGATGATCTGGGGCCTTTCCTTCGCGCTGCACGAAGAGGCGATCCACGACCGCCGAACAGGCCGGCCGATGAATGCCGACCTGGCTGCCTATCACATCCCCGTCCATGCCGACATTCCCGAGCTCGAGGCGCTGCTGATCGACGAGGATGACCCCTACGTCAATGGCCTTGGGATCAAGGGCGTCGGCGAGATTGGCATCACCGGCACTGTAGGCGCTATCGCCAACGCAATCTGGCACGCGACCGGGGTAAGGGCGCATCGCTTTCCGATCCGGATCGAGGACATTGTCTCCTAGGCGAGTTCAACGAAGGGGGAAGGACCAGAGAATTAGCCAAGGAGGTTGCGCGCCGTACGCATGAATATTCGAGACCCAATCGGGATCAGCGCGTCGGGAAAGTCATAATCTGGATTGTGCAGCGCCGGGTGGCGCTCGCCCGCCCCAAGAAAAAACATCGCCGATGCTGCCTTATGACCGAACACGCCAAAGTCTTCGGAAGCGCGCATAGGCAGGTTTTCTTCCCCATGGAAGACGCCCTCTTCATCGAGAGCTCGCCGCAGGTGCTCCACCGCCTCAGGCGCGTTGACGCTTGCAACAAATGTCTCGTGATAATCGTACTGCGAAGACAAATGATGCTGATCAGAGATTTGTGTCACAAGGGCCTCTGCTGCAGCACATAAATTGGACATAAGGTCGTCGCGACGGGTCCGTAGAGTGGCCCAGACCTCCGCGTGACCAAGCGCGATGCCGAATACGGCTTCGCCCAACACGACATGGGTAACTGTGACCATGCTGAATTCGTCGTCAGCAAATGTTCCGGCGCCAAGCGCTGGGAGCGCAGGCATTAGTTGGCTGATGGCCATCATCGGCGAGACGCCGGTCTCGGGCATGGATGAATGCGCTGTCTTCCCGCCCAACACGATGCGCATGCCGCGTGATGCACAGTTCACCACCCCCGCCTTGAGCCGTACCTGGCCGAGAGGTACCCCTGGCAGATTGTGCAATGAGAAGGCGAAATCCGGCGCGACCGCGGCGAAGCGCGGATCAGCGACGACCCCGGCTGCGCCGTTTCCTGTTTCTTCCGCGGGCTGAAACATCAGCACGACACGGCCTTGAGCAGGCCGGCGGCGTCCAAATTGACGGCCAAGTGCGGCGAGGATTGCGGTATGTCCGTCGTGGCCACACATGTGAGACTTGCCTGGCACAAGGGACGAATGAGGCATGCCCGAAAGTTCGTGGATCGGCAGCGCGTCCAGCTCGGAGCGAAACAACACTGTCGGCCCCGCTTTGCCACTTTCGTAGATGGCCGCAACCCCGTGGCCGCCCAACCCAGTCAGTATCTGGTCCGGCCTTGTACTGGCGAGGAAGTCGGCGACCTCCTTTGCGGTTCTCTCCTCTTCATTGGAGATTTCCGGTTGCTGATGCAATTTGCGCCGCCAGGCCGTAAGCTCGACAACATCTTGGTCGGTAAGGGTCACGCTTTCCGCCTCCGCTTGCGCCAAACTCGCCAAACCGACGCGAGGCGTCAAGCGGCCAGTCGAAAGGCAGCACTACCATCCAATGAGCTAATTGCTACCTACCGATGCCTACGGTAACATTTGGTAGTGTGAAGGTGGATAGCGCCGACGCGATGCCGTAAATCATCGGTCTGAGTGTTGCGACGGCTGCCCCAAACCCCGCCCACCGCGCAATGCAGACGGCCCGCATTGGATTGATCCGATCGGGCCGTTCTTGCGTGACGTGCTGACCCCCAGCCGCATCTACCAGGTCAAGAGGCGGCAGCATTCCAACACTGTCAGACAGAGCAAGCAGCGGACCATGGGCCAACTGTACTCGGTCCCGGACGTTTCAATCTAGCCGTCCCCGAAACCCACATTCAGCCATCCGCATTACTGTTAATATTCAATGACATACGGATAAACGTTCAGTGGCAGGTCAAACGGTTTCGCTTGGTCAGCTGATGCCCGAAATCTCCTGCATGGCCTCGTAGGCCGAAAGCACGGTTTCCATCTGAGCGGTGTGCCCGGCTATAAAGTCTTCGCCATAAATGGTCTCGTCGGGATATTCTGTCACCAGCGTCAGCGGCGTGCTGTGGCGGTCGTCGACCGAACACAGGCAAGGGAAGCCGTTGATGATGCGGAAGCCGGTCTCGCCGGCATGTATCTCGTAGAG
>NZ_JBFUIP010000086.1:0-23458 GCF_056401815.1 Aminobacter sp. P4_D5
GGTCAGAATAGTGCAGCAGCCGTAGCGGTCAATTCGCCAGCAACAGCAACTCGGCGGAATAGAGCGCAAGTCCCGCAAGTCCGCCGATCAACATGCCGTTGAAGCGGATATATTGCAGGTCGCGGCCGATATTGATCTCCATCAGCCGGGTCAGCTGTCCAAGGTCCCAGCGCTTGACCTGTTCGGCGATGAAACCGGACACGCCGCTTTTCTGGCTCTCGACGAAAGACGCAAGTGCCACCACGAAACCGGCATTCATGTCGGCGCGGATGCTGGGATCGCGCGCCAGATTCTGGCCGACCTCCAGGAAAAGATTGGTCAGGTGCTTTCGCGTCATCGAGTCGGCCGATGCGACGTCCTGCTCGATGAAGCCGCGCATGCTTTTCCAGACATCTTGCGCCAGTCCGCGCAGTTCGGGGCGGGCAAGGAAATTGCGCTTCAGCTGCTCGGCACGCTGGGCATAGTCGGGCGAATGGCGCAACTGGTCGATGAAGCTATGGACGAAGCGGTCGAACTCGCCGCGCAGCGGATGCTCCGGGTCGGCCCTGACCTCCTCCAGCAACGTCGCCGCCGACGAAACGATACGCTTGAGCAGATAGGCATCGGCGCGGAACAGGTTGAACACCGAGGGCAGTTCCTCCCTGATCTTTTCGCGCAGCACGGCAAGCGCCTGCTCGTCGCTCAGAAAATTGCCGATGATCTTGGTGAATTCGTCGAGCAAACGCTGATGCCGGCGATCGTCAGTGAAGGCTGACAGCAGTTCGGCCGCCAGCGGCGCGACCTCGACCTTGCCGATGCGATCGAGCATGCGGCGGGTGGCGAACTCGCGCAAGCCCGAGCCTTCGATCGCCTGCAGCATTTGCGGCACCAGCCGGCCGACAAAACGCGAAAGCCCCTCCGCCCTGCTTTTATCCGACAGCCAGTCGGCAACGAGTGCTGCAAAATCCACTTCATTGAGCTTCTGGCGAACGGGCTCGGGCGCCAGGAAATTGGTTTCGATGAAGCGCCCGAGATTTTCGGCGATGCGGGTCTGATTGGCCGGGATGATTGCCGTGTGCGGGATCGGCAGGCCAAGCGGCCGCTTGAACAGGGCAACGACCGCATACCAATCGGCAAGCCCACCAATTGTAGCCGCCTCTGCGAAAGCAGCAACGAAGCCGAGCCAAGGCCAGCGGCCCTGCAGCGATTTCGCGGTCAAGAAGATCGCAACGCAAACAACAAGTGCGGCTGTGGCAATGAATTTGGTACGCCGCAGGGCTGCGAGCTTTTCGGCGTCGCCGCTGCCAAAGGCCATGTTTACGCCTGCCGGCAAGGCTTGGCTTTGCGGTGAGGACATTGGTCGCCTTCCCTGTTCGTCACAGGGACTATATCGGCAATGCCGCAGGCTGCTTCAATTCGAAATGCGGTTTCAGGCGGCAATCGCCGGGGCAGCACGATGGCGAGCGAGCCAATCGGGATCGACCGCGCCATCAGCCTCAAGCTCGATGACGCCATTGGCTTCGCCAAATTCAAAGCTGAGCTTGGCGTCGAAGCGACGGGCAAGTGCCTTCATGGCGGCGTTGTTCGAGTGGGTTGTCACGTGAAGCCTGAGATAGCCGAGCCCCCTCGCCTGCGCGACCAGACGCCGGAAGAGCCGGCCGCCAATGCCTCTGTGCTGTATTTGGCGTTCGACACTGAAGGCGATTTCGGCTGTGGGTTCGCTCTCTTCGGCTTGCTCGTGCAGTTCAGCTGCGGCCAGAACCTTGTCGCCCTCGACATAGCCGATCACGGTCACACCTTCGCGGAAGCTGCGTTCGGCATATGATTTTAGGAATTCGTCGTCGGTCAGGCCGTTGAAGCGGTCACGCCGGCTTTGGTCGTCCAGTCTCAAGAGATGTTCGGCAAAGCGGGGCAGATCGGACGGCCTGAGCTGGCGGACTACACCCGTCRGTGGCCGTTGAGCATATATGATCTGTTCCATGTCGCAGTCCTCTTGGGTTCCTCCCCAGAGTCTTCGACTCCCGACATACGCAATATTGTGCAACGCAGCATGGAATTCAACCCGTCGACCTGCCCACATATGCAAGGCTGGCCTGCGTCATAAACATGACCACATTTATCACATATATTGACGAACGCTGTCTGGAATTGTTCTAAGGTATAGGCCATATTAGGACCACTCGCGGACTCAACGCAGAGCAAGGAAATCGCAATGCGCCTCACACGCCAGACCAACTACGCCATGCGCATCCTGATGTATTGCGCAGCAAACGATGGACGGCTGAGCCGAGTCCCTGAAATCGCCGCCGCCTACACGGTGTCGGAGCTGTTCCTGTTCAAGATCCTGCAGCCGCTTGTCGAAGCCAAGCTGGTCGAGACAGTGCGTGGCCGCAATGGAGGCGTACGCCTGGCCAAGCCCGCCGACCAGATTTCGCTGTTCGATGTGGTGCGCGTCACCGAAGAGAGCTTCGCCATGGCCGAGTGCTTCGAAACCGACGCCTCCGAATGCCCGCTGGTCGACAGCTGCGGCCTGAATTCGGCCCTGCGCGAAGCGCTGAACGCGTTTTTTGCGGTGCTGGCCCGTTATACGATCGCCGACTTGGTGGCAGCACGGCCGAATATGCGCGACCTGCTCGGCATCCATTTCCCGGAGCCGCAGGCATTGGCAGGCTGACCGCCTGCTAAGCCACGGCTGATTGTGGCAGAACGAACGGTATGTTGGCGGCCGGCAATGCGCCGACGCGCAGACGGCAACCAAACACCTTCTCGATGAGACCGTCAGTGAGCACCATTTGAGGTGAACCCGAGGCGACGAGCTTGCCGCGGTGCATGACGCAGATCTGGTCGGCAAACATGGCCGTCAGGTTGAGATCGTGCAGGATCGCTACCACCCCACCGCCACGCCGCGCAAAGTCGCGGGCGATGTTCATGATGATCAGCTGATGCTTGATGTCGAGGCTGGACACCGGCTCGTCGAGGAACAGATAGCGCGGCTGACCATCAAGCACCGGCGCCCAGACCTGGCACAACACGCGGGCAAGCTGGACACGCTGCTGCTCGCCACCCGACAGTTCCTGATAAAAGCGCCCGGCAAAACCTTCGAGGTCGACACGCGCCAGCGCCCGCTCCGGCAACCTGTCGGACTCGCCGGCCAGCACGCCCGACCTGCCGCCCGTCACGCCAAGCTTGACGATCTCGCGGACCGTGAACGGAAATGACAGCGCCGTCGACTGCGGCAACACCGCACGAATGCTTGCAGCCTCCCACGGCTTCAGCGAGGCGGCATTGCGGCCATTGAGCGAGACGTTGCCGGAATAAGGCAGTTCACCGGTCAGCGCCTTTAGGAAAGTGGTCTTGCCGGAGCCGTTTGGCCCGACAATTGCCGCAAGCTCACCGGGGCGAACGGTGAAATCGACATCGCTGACGATCCGTGTGGCGCCAATCGACACCGAGACTTGGCGTGCTTCGATCATTTTCTCAATCTCACCAGACGCCGTCAAAGATCGACGATGCCGCGCTTGCGCAACAGAATCCACAGGAAGAACGGCCCGCCAACGGCAGCCGTGACGATGCCGATCGGCAATTCGGCCGGCGCTACGATGGTGCGACTGACCGCATCCGCGAGCAGCAGCAGGCAGGCGCCCAGAAGGGCCGAGGCCGGCAGCAAGTAGCGGTTGTCAGGTCCGATCGCCAGGCGCAGCAAATGCGGCACGACAATGCCGATGAAACCAATGCCGCCGCTGACGGCTACCGACGCCCCGATTGCGGCCGACACAGCAACGATCGCCACATATTTCAGCCGTTGCACTGGAACGCCGAGGTGGCTTGCCGTCGCCTCCCCAAGCGCCAGCGCGTTGAGCCCCTTGGCCAGGAACGGCGTGGTCGCAAGCGCAAGCACGATGATCGGTCCCGCTGCGGCGATCTTCAGCCAGGTTGCGCCAGCGAGCGAGCCAAGCTGCCAGAACGTCAGGTCGCGCAACTGCCGGTCGTCGGCCATGTAGACAAGGATGCCGGTCAGAGCGATCGCCATGGCACCGAGCGCGATACCGGCCAGCAGCATGGTGGCAATCGAGGTGCGGCCCTGCCGTGTCGCGACATTGTAGAGGATGATCGTCGTGACAAGCCCGCCGCCGAAGGCAGCAAGCGGCAGCGCGTAGCTACCCAGCAGAGCCGTGAAAGGCGCGAGAAAAGTCCCGCCCAGCACGATCACCGAAACCGCGCCAAGCCCGGCACCCGCCGACACGCCGACCAGGCCGGGGTCGGCAAGCGGATTGCGGAACAGGCCCTGCATGACAGCGCCTGACACGGCGAGTGCCGCGCCCACAAGCACGCCCAGGATGATGCGCGGCAAGCGGATGTCGTAGACGATGATACTGTCACGCACCGACAGCGCTTCGTTGGCAGGCGTTGCGCCAAACAGCCAGTTGCCGATGAGCCCGAGTGCCGAGGCGTCTGAAGCGCCCCAGGTCAGGCTGAACAGCGCTGTGACGGCCAGAACCACGGCAAGCACGCCAATGGCGAGCAATGCTCGCGCGGAGCGGTCGCCATTGACATGGCGGCCACCCTTGTCTTCGCCGGTCAGGCCGGCGATCTTTTCATCCACCACGTTCCCGACCCTATTTCTTAACCGCGTCGCCATAGAGCGCAACGGCCAGATCCTTGATCGCACCGGCAGTGCGCGGGCCGAAGCCGAGCAGATAGGCGCCGTCCATGCGGATTACCTTTTTGGCCTGTCCAGCTGGCGTCGATGCGATGGCTGGGTGGGCGTACAGATCGGCATCGCCGATGGCGAGTTGCCCCTCGCGATCCATCATCAGGATGATGTCGGGTTTAGCGGTGATCGCCGCCTCGTCGGTGAGTTGCTTGTAGCCGGAGAAACCTTCGACCGCATTGACCCCGCCAGCGAGTGCTATGATGCCGTCGGCAGCCGTGCTGCTGCCCGAAGCAAGGATCTTGCCGCCCTGCAAGCTCAGGATGAACAGCACGCGCTTGCGCTCAGCCTGCGGAATATCCTTGGTCAGAGCTTCAGCGTCGCTGAGTTGCTTGTCGATCTCGGCGGCAAGCGTTTCGGCCTTTGCGTCAGCACCAAGTGCCTTGCCAACCACCAGGACTTTTTCGACGATACCCTTGTGGGTGAAACCTTCGGGCACCGAGATGAAGGGAATGCTCGCCTTCTTGAGCACGTCGAGCGCTTCCTTCGGACCACTGCCCTCAAGGGCCAGGATGCCGGACGGGTTGACCGACAAAACGCCCTCGGGCGAAAGCGCCCGCATGTAACCGACATCTGGAAGCTTGAACGCCGCTTCCGGATAGACGCTGGTCGAATCGCGGGCGACGAGCGTACCCTGCTCCCCCAACGCATAGACGATCTCGGTGATCGAGCCCCCGACCGAAGCCACGCGCGAGCGGT
The DNA here is from genome assembly GCF_056401815.1 of Aminobacter sp. P4_D5. Taxonomy (NCBI): domain Bacteria; kingdom Pseudomonadati; phylum Pseudomonadota; class Alphaproteobacteria; order Hyphomicrobiales; family Phyllobacteriaceae; genus Aminobacter; species Aminobacter sp. P4_D5. The sequence goes on from NZ_JBFUIP010000086.1 coordinate 5,390, forward strand.
CGGGTAGAACCGACACGCCTTCGATGGCGAGACTTGCGATGGTTGTCGAAAGCAACAGCGACAGGCCTAGTGCGCCCGCGCGTGCGAGCCTTTGGGGTGCCGACATCATCGTTCTCCTCACGCCGCCTGCTGCTGGGATGCGCGCTGCAGGTTTTCAGCGAGGTTGCGCCAGCTCTCGCGCTCGCCTTCGCCTTCCTTCCGCTTGCCGAAGAACTGGATGATCATCTCGCCATTGGCGTCATAGGCCTCGACCGAAGTGACATGGCCATCCGTGTTCGGCTTGCGCACCGCCCACAGTTCGTGGACGTGATCGAGACGCAGGTGCAGATGGAAAGTCTCGTCGAGCACATTGATCCACGGCCCCATCGGCTTGATGTTCTTCACCGGACCGGAGTGGATCTGGATGCAGCCGTGGTTGCCAACGAAGCACATGATAGGCTGTTCGCTCTCGGCCGCCTGGTTGAACATGGCGGGCAGCGCGTCCTTGTCCAGCGTCCAGGCATAGTCGCCTCCGACCATGCGCATGGCCTGCTGTCGGCCAAGCTTGAGCGAGCGCAGGATGCCGAAGAATTGGTGCACGTCGGTCATGGTGCTCCAGCGCTGGCGCAGTTCATCGACGCTAGCCGAGCCGTCGCTGACAGGTTTTTCGGCGACCGCGGCAACAGTGGTGATCAACGGGTCCTGGTTGTCGGTGCCGAGAGCCTCGACCAGGTTCTGATAAGCGTAGAGATTGGACGACGGGCGAAGATGCACCTTGTGTACGGCGACGCCTGCGGCATCGAAGAACTGCAAGCTGCGGCGAATATCGTCGCCGTCTCGCTTTTCGACGGCAAAACCATGCGCCCAGGTGCTTGGGAAGATGCGAAGGTCGATGTTTTCGCCCAGTGCCATGGCGGCATGCTTGCCCGGCACCACCTTGTCGTAGACGCCGATCTTTTCGTGCACAGCACTTTCATTGCGGGTCAGTGCCATGACCTCGCCGACCGCCTCGAGCCCTGTCAGCAGGTCGTTGGCGCTCGGCTCGATGCGAACGACGCCCTCGCCACAATGTGCTGCCACCAGCTCCGCTTCTGAAATACCAAGCTGGCTGGCGAGATCGCGCTCGCGCATTTTCGGGTTGTCGGTCCGCGCCCACCGGATGTCATGCGGGGCGGGCTTTACGCGCTGGTCCATTGGATAACACCTACTTGTTGAGAATGAGCTTGCCCTGACGGGTAATCTTCAGGCGGTAGAGAGCGCCGCCATGATCGATGCCGATCTCGAAATCGCCGAGAAACAGCGACTCGCTGGTCAGTGTCCTGACCGCGAGCGAACCAGCGATCGGACGCGCCGCGACCTGACCTTCCGGCCTGCGGTATCCGTGCCGGAATTGGCCAGAACGGAAATGGTTCGGATTGTGTGAATTCATCTCATTTCACTCCTTCATCCGGCCGCCGCGCCGGCTCAGTCCGGTCGTGGCCATGAGGTCAAATCAATTTGTTGACTCGATCAATCATGTTTACTAGTCAGTGCAATACCGGACTGATCGAGTCAAGATTTAAGACGTGTCGGGCGGACGAAAAAATGCAAGCAAGCGCCAAGCAAGCCAGCAGGGACATTTTGGAGTTGGGATATGGGGCTGGTTGCTCGGAACAAGGCTGCTCTGCTGGGCGGAGCGGCGATAGCGTTGCTGGTGGGATTGCAAAACGCCAAAGCGCAGGAAACGCAAACGAATGAACAGGATAAGAAGGGGCGCGTAACCGTACTGCAGCGCCTGATCGTCGGTGCCGGCCAGGAAAAAGTCGCTATCGACACACCGCAGGCCGTCTCCGTGCTTGAGCAAGCGGACATAGACCAACTGCAACCTGAGATGATCGGCGACATTATTCGCGCGATACCGGGGGTTAACGTCACCGGCTCAGACAGGCTACTTGGCCAGAGCTTCAACATCCGCGGCATCGGCGCCCCCGAGAATACCGGCGACGGCGGCCGTATCATCGTCAACGTAGATGGCGTGCAGAAGTTCTATGAGCAGTACCGGCTCGGATCCTTTTTCTCCGAGCCTGAGCTGTACAAACGCGTAGAAGTGCTGCGCGGCCCGGCCTCGTCCACACTCTATGGATCGGGCGCACTCGGCGGCGTAATCAATTTTGAAACCAAGGACGCCTCCGACTTCATTGCCGATGGCCAGACCGGCGCGCTGCGCCAGAAAGTTTCCTGGAACAGCAACGGCAACGGCTATCTGACGTCGACGGTGCTGGCCCAGCGCATGGGCGAAAACGCCGAGTTCCTGCTCACCGGCAATTATCGCGCCTCCGGCGTCTACACTTCCGGCGATGGAAGCGACGTTCTCGGCACGAACTTCAAGGCTTGGTCGGGTCTCGCCAAAGGCACCTTCAAGGTCGGAGAAGAAGGCACATTGCGGGCGTCCTACCAGCAGTGGGATTCCGATCTTGACGACCAGCAACTGTCGCAAACCAGCACGGCGTCCTTCTTCGGTCTGGTCGATCGCCACGTCGTCGATCGGACGGCGATTGTGTCGTACGAGAATCCGTTCGCCGACAATGACATGGCCGACGTAAAGGTGACGGCGTCCTACTCCAACACCCACAACGAACAGCGCAACGCCGACCTACGGTCGGCATGTAGCCCAGGTTCGTTCGCGGTTGTTTGCGATTCGAACTACGGCTACGAGACTTGGCAGTTCAATGCCCAGAACACGATGGAGTGGACTGGCGACAACTGGACGAACCATCTCACATTCGGCTCGCAGACGACCTACCAGACACGCGTCGCCGAAGCCTTCTTCAACAACGGGCGGCAGTTCCCCGTCACGTTCCATCCCGAAGGCACCGATCTCAAGACCGGCGTTTTCGCGCAAAACGAATTCGTCTTCGACGACCGCCTGACGATCATACCCGGCGTGCGCCTCGACTGGCACAGGTTGACGCCTGACACGGCACTCAACGCATCGTCAACCGATGATACCGCCTTCTCGCCAAAGGTGGCCGCCCTTTACAAGTTCAACGACACGTTTTCGGTGTTCGGCTCCATCGCGCATACCGAGCGCTTCCCGACCATCGACGAAGTGTTCTCGACAGCGAGTTCGTCCTCAACCTTCCGGCCGAGCCTTGGCCTGAAGAAAGAGCAGTCGAACAATTTCGAGGCAGGTTTCGCGCTGTCCGGGTCCGATATGCTGCAGGCGGGCGACGCGGGCCAGCTCAAGGTCACGAGCTTCTACAATGACGTGAAGGACCTGATCGCGCTCAACCGGCCATTTGCTTCGGGCTTCAACAACAAACCGGGTTTCATCAACATCGAAGAGGCGGAACTCTACGGCTTCGAGGTCGAGACCGCCTACGATGCCGACTACGTTTTCGCCAACGCGTCCTATTCCTACGTAGTCGGCAAGAACAAACTGACCGATGCCTACCTGACAACGGTCGCACCACATGAACTGGCTCTGACGCTGGGCGGCAAAATGCCGGACTACGACGTAACCTTCGGCTGGACTGCGCGTGTTGTAGCTGGCCCGCAGGATGCTTCGCGCGACCGCGACACTCCCCCCGTCGCCGATCCAAACTCGACGCGTTTCTCCACAGCCTTCAACGTCCATGACATCTTCATGACCTGGAAGCCACAGGACGGCCAGCTTGCCGGTTGGGAAGCCAATATCGGCGTCGATAACTTGTTCAACCGTCAGTACAAGGAGTTCCTGATGAACGACGACGCCAAGGGCCGTACGTTCAAGATCTCCCTGTCAAAACAGCTCGGGTGGTGAGAATGCCGTTTGGCCACACCGGGCCCGCACTGATTGCGGCCGCTCTATTGGCCTCGGCGGGCGCAGCGGGGGCACAAAGCGCCCCGCCATCCCCTGCCCTGGTGCTCGAACTCAATGCGGCACAGCCCTCCGACAAGGGCTGTCGCTTCACCTTCGTGGTGACCAACAACCTCGGCGCCGAGCTTTCGAAGGCGGCGTTCGAGATTGCACTGTTCAACGAGGCAGGCGTCGTCGACCGGTTGACCGTGCTCGACTTCAAGGTACTTCCCGCCGGGAAGACCAAGGTCACCCGTTTCGATCTGCCGGGTACGGAATGCGCAAAGGTCAGCCGCGTACTGATCAACCACGCGACCGATTGCACCGGTCAGGGTGTCGAGCCGTCGGCCTGCCTGAAGTCGCTGCGTACCGTTTCCAAATCCGGCATCGCATTCGGCGTCTGAGGAACAGTTCGTGGGGATCGAGCCAGCCTTCGCCAAAATCACCCTAGCCTGGCCGTTGGCCGGCTTTGGTGCTTGGCCGGTCGAGCCCGACGATCCCAAATTCGCGACCCCGCGCGAAGCGCTGATGATGATCGGCGCTCGCGATACCGCCGACAGGGCCTATATCGCCGATGTCAGCCCGCTCTTGTCGGTTCGCGCAAGCGAGCCGCTGGCGCCCAAAGCGATCATGTCCAAGGCCCGCAAGCGCAAATGGCTGGCTGCCGTCATGGCCTCGTGCGCGCTGCATGCGGCAGTCGCCATGATCTTCGTCACGCCCGCAAACGACGAACAAGTGCTGATCGAAGGAAGTGCTGACGCCGGCATCACGCTGCTTGGCAACGCGCCGGAGGATCAGTCGGCGGCAGGCGAGATATCCGAGCTCGACCCTGTCAACGTGACGATGATCACCATGCTGGACGCGAAGCCGGTGGAGATGATCGAAGCACGGACCGTCACGGAGCCGGAAACCATCGAAGCCGTAGATACCGCCGCCGTCGAAACGCCGACGGCGGAAACCATCCAGCCTGTTGCAGAACAGCCGGTCCAGCCGGCCGTGACCAACCCGCTTCCCGAAATCCTTGCCGTCGATAGGCTGGAGCCGGTTGAAGACGACAACATCGTCCAGAAGCCGGCCGAGTTCGCCCACGCCGAACCCGTGGAAATCGAAAAGCCTGCGCCTTCGGCTGAACCTGAGAAAATTGTCGCGGAAGTCGAGCCAACACCCGAACCGGTGAAAAAGCCGGTCGAAAAACCGCTCAAGAAGGCGGAGACAAAACCTCTGAAGAAGCCGAAACAAAAGGCAGAACAGCCCAAGAAGGCAGACAAGGCCCCGGCGAAAAAAAGAGAAAATGCAGCCAAAGCAGGCTCCGCCGGCAACGGTCAGGCGGACGCCAGGAAGGGCGAGGCTGATGGCGCTGCCAACGGAACAGCCACAGCCGCCGGCAAGAATGGCAGTAGCGCCACTGCAGGCAATGCTTCGGCATCGAATTATCCGGGCAAGGTTGTTTCCAAGTTGCGCCGCGCGCTGCGCTCGATCTCGCGTTCGGCCCGGGCCAAGGCACAAAACGACGTTCACGTGAGCTTTGTCGTCAACGCGTCCGGCGGCGTCGGTAGCGTACGTATCGTCCAGGGTTCGGGCTCCGCCGATCTCGACAGCGCAGCGCTCGAAACCGTGCGCCGCGCCGCCCCGTTCCCACCCATTCCGCCAGAATCTGGCCGCTCAAGCTGGCAGTTCACACTGCCGCTCGGCGTTGCCCGCTGACTGGCCCGAATACCATATGAGAGGCGCTCTCGAATGCTGGGACTGAATGCGCTTGACCAACTGGCCAACAAGCATGGCGACGGCTTGAGGCCGGAACTGCGAGAATGGCTTGGTCGGACAGCCGTGATGGCATCGAGCGACAAAATTATCGAATTCGCGCGTTTTCGCCGCGATGGAATTGTCCAAGCGGGTCCGAACCCGCCAGGATCGTTTCATGTTTTGACGGAAACATACCCGGCGGTTGCGAAGTAGCTTACGCGCGCTGAACGATGGTGGCCCTTGTCGAAGATGGCATCGTGGTGAGTTGCGGTGCGATCTGGACTTTCATCCAGAGCGAAGGCTGAGCTTCAAAACCGTGTTGCCGGCCAAGCTTGCAGGCCTGCCTCGGCGGCCTGAAGGCTATGGGCCGACTAGTTGCCCTTGGTCAGAATGTCTTCGGCAAGCGAAATCGCCGTGCGCCGGTCGGATTCGTCGGCAAGCGCAAAGGCCTCTTCCTGCATGCCCCTGATCCAGGGCTGGTCGGAAGGTGTCGCGCGTTCAAGCGCTGCGGTCATCATGGCGAGACCGCRCACCACCTTGCCGCTCTCAAACAACAGATTGCCGAGCGTGGCCTGAGCGCCGGCATGGCCTTTTTCCGCGGCAAGCTGCAGCCAGCGGCCGGCCTGCTTGACGGAAGCCTTCACGCCGCCGTCACCCTTGAGGAACATCTTGCCCATCTCGTACTGGGCGTTGGGATTGCGGTAGTTGGCAGCGGCGCGCATGTAATATTCCTGCGCGGCGACCGGATTGGCCGACACCGGGCTGCCGGGAATGCCTTCCTTCATGTAACCGCCCAGCGCCACAAGCGCGTCGGAGACGTAACTCTCTTCGGGCGAGCCGGGCTCGACATCCTGTTCGGCGATCTCGGTGAAGAACTTGAAGGCTTCGTAATCGTTCTGAGCCACGCCGTCGCCTTCGGCATACATGCGTGCGAGCTTCCAGGTGGCGCCGATCTGACCGTTTTCTGCGGCATAACGATAGGCCTCGACAGCCTGGTCCTTGTGGCCGCTCTTGTAGGCGGAGAAACCGAACTGGAACACCGCCCAAGGGCTCGACTGTGGCTTCACCCCTGTCTTGTCGTCGAAGACCTTGTCGTCGAACGCCAGCGCTTCGCCAGCAGCACCCAGAAGACTGGCCGCGACAAGCGCCGAAAAGGCTGATGCTCTTACCAACTCAGATATGCGCATAGCAGTGTGTTTCTTTCGCCCGCGCGCCGTCACGGCTTGACCGCGCGGTTCGGACATAATTCCACGTCGCGCCTAACCGACCGCCGGTTGAGCACTGTTTCAACTCTTTCACCCTCTCCGCCAACTCGGGCTCGGGCTGCGCCATGCCGATTCCTTTGGCCGGGCGCTTCATGTCCTGAGCATCGATATGGTCACGATGCTCGCTGTTTTCGACCAAAGTACGGCCAATTTCGCGCAAGCAATTGTGATCGAGTGAAGTCATCGTCTGTCGAGCCAGCCCGCTGGCGATGTCAAGATTGCTTCCGTACCCAGCCCGAAAGCTCGTCGGCAGATAAGAACAGGCAGGCGCATGCGCCAGCGCCGCCGTCTTAGGGTAGCTGGGCAGCTTGGCCTTGTGGATTGCCTTGGCGTTCATTCCTGTTCCTGCCGCACCATCGCGGGCCTACTTCATGTTCCACCCGCCATCCGGGTACTGGTCAAAAGACCTATCCGGGGTGCGCCGGGTTTATGGCGGGAAATGGGCAATTGTCCCGCTTCGTTCCATAGCTGAAAGCTTGCTGGAAAAGTGTTGCTGAATCGTCACAACTGTTGCGGACTTGCCGCGCCATGGTTTCCGAAATGGAAACGGGCACCGGGCAACAAAAAGCCGGGCACGTGGCCCGGCTAAATTGTCCTGCTCCCCATAGTTTCTACAGGGAGCGAGGGATCATGGCGTTTTGGTCAGAACTTGATCTTCACGGACGCCGCGCCCGCATAGACAGGATCGCTGTCAAACTCATAGATGACCGCATTAGCAAGGTCGCCGACGCCATTATAGGCTGACGTTCCGCTGGTCATGATGCCGATCGACCCACCCAGTCGGAATTCGATATTCTGGGTTGCAGCCACGGATACGCCGGCACCAAAGTTCCAGGTGTCCGACTGGTAGCCCGAGATGGTGGACGTGCCACGATCCCACGTGATCTGGGCAGCACCACTGATCATGTCGTTGAACTTATGGCCGACACCGCCGGCGACGGTCCAGCCATCACGATAGAGCGGATCGAATGACACCTTCGAATCTGGCTCGCCGGGCCTAGCACCCGTTGCAGGGCTGCGAACGCCCTGGATGGGAATGACGCCAAGCTTGCTCCATTCCTGCCAGCGGATGGAGCCGAACGCCAGCCAGTCCGGCGCGATGCCAGTCTGGAACTTCAGTTCAAGCGCCTGTGGGATCTCAGCAGAGGCAGAAACCGGGAAGACACCGGTTGATCCAGGAAATGCGTTAGCGGGCAAACCACGACCACTAAATCCGGTCGTGTCGACAGTGCCCGAAAGGCCATCGTAATTATATTTCGAATAATACATCAGGCTCGCCCGCAAGGCGATCTCAGGCATTTCGTAGGCGGCGCCGATGCGCCAGCCCCATGTTGAATCAGAAAGTTTGAAGGTTCCCACGCCGGTATTGCCCAAATTACCGGCTGGGAGTGGACCTCGACCGTCGGGCCTCAAACCGAGAAGCGTCTGGCGCGACAAAAACGCGTCAACATCCTGATAGGATACGCCACCAATGAAGCGGAACGATCCTTTTCCTACGTTCATCTTGTACGAACAAGTCAGGCCGAAGTCGTTGGTATCAATCGAAAATTTCACGGCTGTCGGGGAATAGGCATTGTTGAGCCCGTAGTCGGCGTCAGCACCATATGGCTTTGTGTATGAAGCCAGGCAGTCAACAGGCTCAACAACGTTGAACTTGAGGCCGACGCGCGGCACGGCATAGTCGCCTTCGACCTTGACCTCTGATGACTTCAGACCTGAGGGGTCGAGGCGGCGAACGTTCTTCAACGTGCGCTGAGGCGACACATAGGTCACGCCGGCTTCAAACGAATAAGGTGCTGCATCAAACAACTGGTCAATATTGACACCGCCGCGATCAAAACCGCCGGCCTGCGCCGCACTTGCCGCAACGATTGTCAGCGCCGTTGCCCCCAGCAGCGCTTTGAAACGCAAAAAATTCATTAGGTCCTCTCCCGAATGCTCGTGAGCCGAATTGAACGATTTCATTGTCTTCACGCAACATTGATTTTTCACAAACGCCCGCGCCGAATTCGCCTCTCGACGTGATCGCCGCAGACCTTCCGCTTACGCAAACGTCAATTTTGGTGATTTCGCTGTTTTCGCGAACAGAGTTTCCAGGAATACCCATGGATCAATGCGCGGAAACAGGCATTTTCCCGCCATTTCAGTCCTTTGTTACATTATGGCAACAATCAGGCGAAAAATGGATACATCAGCTTCAGCTTACGCAGCGGCATGTATACAGCGAGAAAAAAGAAGTTCCTGCCGCAGCGTCAAGCCACGACAGGGGTTGAACTTCGAATCGTCAGCCGGCGTCCCTGACGCGGGAAAGCGCGGTATCGAGCTTTTCCTGCATCTGGCGATAGTCCTCGAGTTTTTCACGCTCGGCCGCGACGATCTCTTCGGGGGCAGAGGCAACGAACTTTTCGTTCGACAGCTTCTTGTGCAGTCGCGCGATCTCTTCGGTTGTCTTGGCGAGCTCCTTTTGCAGGCGCGCGGCTTCCGCACTGAGATCAATCAGCCTGCCGAGCGGCAGGCATGCGGTTGCTTCGCCGGCAACGATCTGCGCCGCCCCCTTGGGCGCTACCGCCTCGTGCGTGATCCCGCCGACACGCGCCAGCCGGGCGATTGCCGACTGATGACGCTTGAGGCGCGCAAGCGTCTCATCATTGGCGCCGACAAAGACCAGCGGCGCAATAGCCGCCGGCGGCACGTTCATCTCCGAGCGCACCGAGCGAATGCCGCTGACCAGATCGACCAGCCAGTTGATCTCGGCGGCGGCCGCAGTGTCCTCGAAATCAGGCGCCGGCCAGGCTGCATGGCAGAGYAGCGACGCCCGCTCCTTGCCTTCGCCCGCCGTATGCGCCCATAGCTCCTCGGTCATGAACGGCATCATCGGGTGCAGCAGCTTGTAGACCTCGTCGAGCACGAAGGCCGCAACCGCCTGGCTTTCGGCCTTGGCGGCTTCGTCTTCGCCCATGAAGATCGGCTTCAGCAGTTCTAGGTACCAATCGCAGAAAGTATTCCAGACAAAGCGATAGGCCGAACCCGCCGCTTCGTTGAAGCGATAGGAGGTGATCGCAGCAGTCACTTCGCGCGTCGCGCGGGTGAGTTCGGTCAGGATCCAGCGGTTGACCGTCAGCTTGGCGTCGTTGAGCCAGAACTCGTCATTGCGCGCAACGCCGTTCATCTCGGCAAAGCGCGTGGCGTTCCACAGCTTGGTGCCGAAGTTGCGGTAGCCGGCGATGCGGGCCGGGTCGAGTTTTACGTCGCGCCCCTGCGCCGCCATGATGGCCAGCGTAAAGCGCAGCGCATCCGCACCGTACTCGTCGACCAATTCGATCGGATCGATGACGTTGCCCTTCGACTTCGACATCTTCTGGCCGCTCTTGTCGCGAACCAACGCATGGACATAGACCGTGTGGAACGGCTCTTCCTCCATGAAGTGCAGGCCCATCATCATCATCCGGGCGACCCAGAAGAAGATGATGTCGAAGCCGGTCACCAAAACGTCCGTCTGGTAGTAAGTGTCGAGTTCCGGCGTCTTGTCAGGCCAGCCGAGCGTCGAGAACGGCCACAGTGCTGACGAAAACCAGGTGTCGAGCACGTCTTCGTCGCGGGTCAGGATCTTGCCGGGCTCGAAATTCTCAAGCTGCTCCTCGACCCAGGCCTTCCACGGTCCGGCAAGTGCGAGATAGTGCTGGATCGCCGCGTCGAGCGCTTCTTCTTCGGTGCGCTCGACAAAGACGTGGCCGTCCGGGCCATACCATGCCGGGATCTGATGTCCCCACCAAAGCTGGCGCGACACGCACCAGGGCTGGATGTTCTCCATCCAGTCGAAATAGGTCTTTTCCCAGTTCTTGGGCACGAAATTGGTGCGGCCCTCGCGCACGCTACGGATTGCCGGCTTGGCCATCTCGGCGGCGTTGACATACCACTGGTCGGTCAGGAACGGCTCGATCGGCACACCGCCACGGTCGCCATGTGGCACCATGTGCTTGTGCGGCTCGATCTTGTCGAGGAAACCGCCCTCCTCCATCATCTGGACGACCAGCTTGCGTGCCGCGAATCGGTCGAGGCCATGCAGCTGCGCCCACACGCCGTCGCGCATCTCGCTGCGCTCGACACCTTCGAGAAACTCCTCGTTGTCGACGATGTTGATGTTGGCTTCGACGGTCAGGATGTTGATCGCTGCGAGATTGTGTCGCTTGCCGACCTCGAAATCGTTGAAATCGTGTGCCGGCGTGATCTTGACCGCGCCTGACCCTTTTTCGGGATCGGAATACTCGTCGGCAACGATCGGAATCTTGCGGCCGACGATCGGCAGGACGACGTTCTTGCCGACCAGCGACGCATAGCGCTCGTCATCGGGATGGACCGCGACAGCCGTATCGCCGAGCATCGTCTCCGGCCGCGTCGTCGCCACCGTGATGTAGGTGCTCGGGTTTTCCGGGTCGTAGACTTCGCCTTCGACCGGATAACGGAAGTGCCAGAGATTGCCGTTGACCTCGTGCTGCTCGACCTCGAGGTCGGAGATCGCGGTCAAGAGCTTTGGGTCCCAGTTCACAAGGCGCTTGTCCTTGTAGATCAACCCTTGCTTGTGCAGCGTCACGAACACCTCGATGACAGCCTTGGACAGGCCCTCGTCCATGGTAAAGCGTTCGCGCGACCAGTCGCAGGAAGCACCCAGTCGCTTGAGCTGGTTGAAGATCATGCCACCCGATTCGTCCTTCCATTCCCAGACGCGCTCGACGAATTGCTCGCGCGTCAGGTCACGGCGATGGATCTGCTTTTCCATCAGCTTGCGCTCGACCACCATCTGGGTGGCGATGCCTGCGTGATCCATGCCCGGCTGCCACAACACGTTCTTGCCGCGCATGCGCTCGAAGCGGACAAGAATATCCTGCAGCGTGTTGTTGAGCGCGTGGCCCATATGCAGCGAGCCGGTGACGTTGGGCGGCGGGATCACGATAGTGAACGGTTCCGCGCCTTCGGCAGCCCCCGCGCCGGCCTTGAAGGCGTCGGCGTCTTCCCAGGTCTTGGCAATCTTGGGTTCGACGGTCTTTGCGTCGTAGGTCTTCTTAAGCATCGGAATTGGTTCCGTTTGGTCCGGATTTTACTGGTCCGGTGTAAATCGGATGGGTGGGATCGAGTCAACTGTCGGGGCCGCAAGGTGACGCGAACAGCGCGTGCAGCTTCATTGTTGCCGAACCCGATGGCAACCTCATGGCAGGCGCCGAACGAACGAATTATTGCGGCCCGCAGGCAGCCAAAGCGCTTGGCGATGGCAAAGGCACTTCACCTTCGACATGCACTGTTCAACGCAAACCATTGACCAGGAATCGCAATTTCCGCGCGATGAAAGCCTATGTCAGAGGCGCCTTAGACTGTCAGGCGCCGCGTGCCACGCGCTCGATCTCTTCACGCACCAGCCGCTCGACTAGCGTCGGCAGGTTGTTGTCGAGCCAATCCTGCAGCATCGGCCGCATCATCTCGGCAGCAATGTCGTCGAACGACTTTCGGCTGCGCGCCGCATACGCATCGTTGAGCTCGCCAAAGGCTGCCGACACCTGACGGCCTGCCTGCTCGGAGATGATCACCGGCTTGGCCGAAAGCAACTCGTCGGCAGTTGCCGGCTCTGCGGGTACCGCAACGACCGGTGCCTCTACCTTTTCCGGTTCGCGTGGCGGGCCGGCCAGGCGTTCCATTTGCTCGACGGCCAAGGTGGATTTGGGCGTCCAGCTTGCTGCGGTCGCGCGCACTGCTGCCAGTGCTTCGACCGCCGGCACGGGCGTCTTTGTAACCAAAGGCGTCTTCGCCTCAATCGACGGCCAAAGTGCCGAGCTCGCTTCGTCGCCACGCACCGTATCGAGTTTACCAGGAGTTGGAGCGATTTCGACAAGCTTCACGTCGGCCGGCACGGCCTTGGTCGCCTGTAGTTCAGCTCTGAATGCCTCGACTTCGATGACATTGCGCTCGCTACGGTCGTCTTCCGGCTCAGGGCGCATCTGCTCGAAGTCAACTGCCGGACGGCGTCCAGTATCGTTGTCTTCGATGATCCTGCGGATGGAAGCGAGAATCTCTTCCATCGAGGGTTCGCGCTGAGCGCTGCTAGCCTGGGCCATCGTCACATCCGCCGCCTTCGTGACAGGTTACAAAACCCGCCCGTCGAAACGGGCTTCGAATCAGAGCCCAAGCGTAGCCTACTGATTCCTCTTCGAGAATCCCCAATCGGACAGGCCCGGCGATTTCAACAGATTACCAAGCTGCGCTGTGATCTGCTCTTGGCCGGCAAATGAAAACGGGCGCCGCTCCATCGGAGCAGGCGCCCGCCTGAAATTCAGCAATCGCTATGACGGTCAGCGGCCGTCCGGCGTGCGCAGACCGTACCACTTGTCCTTTACGGCGTTGTAATGCTCTTTCGGCTCGTATTTTGTGACCTGGAGCCCGAGCCGCTCGGTCGACAGATGGCCCGTAGCCGATAGAATGGCATAACTTGCCACCACCGTGTCGCGCTCAGACGTTGCGAGGTTGATCTGGGCGGTAATGACGTCGGCCTGCGCGTTCAGCACGTCGAGCGTCGTACGCTGACCCACATTGCGCTCCTCAATGACGCCATTAAGTGCAAGTTGCTGCGCCGCCACAAGCGCCCGATTGGCCGTCACGCTCTCAAGGGCCGCGACGTATTGCGTCCAGGCAGCCGTCACTGCCGCCCGAACCTGGTCACGACTGACATCAACCTCGATCCGGGCCTGGCCAAGCGTTTCCTTTTGCTGGCGTACGGTCGCGGCAACACGACCACCCTGATATATCGGCACGGTCAAAGTGGCACCGATGGTAGCCGAGGCGGCATTGCCATCAGCCAAGGAGCCCGGCGACGTATTGCGATAGGCCTGCGAAACGCCTGCGGAAGCAGACACCTGCGGCAACAATTGGCCTTCCGCCGATTTCACGGAGAATCCTGCCGCGTCGACAAGGTATTCCGTCGCAAGTATCGCCGGATGCTGTTCCGCTGCGATAGCGATCGCCCCATTGAGGCTTTTAGGCAAAAGCTTCGCGACAGGCGATGCCGCCTTCAGATTTTTCGGATCGTCTCCGACGATCTGGCGATAGACAGCCGCGCTGGACTCGGCTTGGGCGCGCGCTGCAGCCAGCGACGCGACCGCAGCGGAGCGCGACGCATCCGCCTGAGCCACGTCGGTACGCGTCCCCTCACCCACGTCGAAACGCGAGCGCGCCGCACGCACCTGTTCAGTCAGGAACTGCAGATTGCGCTCCGTCAGCACCGCCACCTGACGATCGCGAATGACGTCCATATAGGATGTTGCGGCATTGAACAGCGTTGTCTGCTCGGTGTTGCGAAGCGACTCGAACGAGGCCCGCACACGCGACTCTGCGGCAGCGACATTGTTCTTGGTCTGGAATCCGTCGAACAGCGTCTGATTGATCTGAACGCCGAAAGACCCGACGGACAGATTGGTGGTCAAACCCGACAGACGCGTTGTCGTATAGTCAATGCCTGCCGTCGCAGCCACGGTCGGGCGCCAGCCGGACTTGGCGATGGCCACGTTTTCATCGGTGACGCGCACGCCGGCGCGGGCCGAATTGAGCGATGAATTGTTCTGGTACGCCTTTGACAGAGCGCCGAGGATCGTCTCCGCGGAGGCCGACAAGGGCGATAGCGCCGTGGCGGAGACCAAGGCTACTGCAAACAGGCTTTTACGGAAAAACGGCAACACGCGTCCCTCATTCATTCTGCGGCGGACTACCTGAAGGCAGCCTGGAATGCCCCTCGCCGGATCCGACCTAAAGCGTCAATTCCAGACCAAATCAGTCCGGAATCAGACGCACTCGTGCGGCCCTTAGATCATCACGACACTCGATGCGCCGCAAGAAAAAGGAGATCAGAACTCAAATTCGCGTGTTCGATTGAAGCCCGGTAGTGGCTTAACTGCCGCATTAAAGGCTTTGCGGGCCGTTACTGTAGCGGCGTTCTTGAGATAAACTGCGGCAACACCGGCATTACCCCGCCCCTCGACGGCGACCAGCCGGCCGCCCTCCTTGAGCTGGGCAAGCAACGCCTCAGGTACCTGCTCGACGCTGCCGCCGACGAAAATGACATCGTATGGCGCCTGGGACGGATATCCGGCAGGCAGCGCCCCGGAGACGACAACAACATTGTCATAACCGAGCGAAGACAGTGTTTCGGTGGCACGTGCGGCAAGCGTCGTGTCGCTTTCGAGAGCGATCACCGAGCTTGCGAGGCGCGACAACACCGCGGAAGAATAGCCTGTGCCGCAACCAACATCGAGCACGAAGTCGCTGGATTTGATCTCGGCCAGCTGCGCCAGCTTGGCGAAAGGCGACGGCTCCATCAGATAACGCGGCTGATCGGCATCGGCCGTCACGGCGTAGCGCAGATCCTCGTCGATATAGGCAAGCTCGCGCTGGCCGTTGTCGACGAATGCCTCGCGCGGCACCGAGAGCATGGCGGAAAGAATGGCGGCGTCGGTCACGTCGGTGGTGCGGACCTGGCCGTCCACCATCTTCACRCGACGTTCGGAAAAATCAGCGTTCATGTTCAACCGGGCCCGCCTTCAGCGCGTGACGCGCGAAATTTAACTGCACCCGAATGGGTCCTCGGCGGCGGTTGCCGAGGAAGCTGGAGGCCTCGCCCGGAATCGAACCGGGGTGCAAGGATTTGCAGTCCTCTGCGTAACCACTCCGCCACGAGGCCTCGCCGCTTCGGGCGTCTACACGGCTCCAATAGGTTGCCAGGATTCCGACGTCAAGCGGGGAAGATTCTTTCCCGCTGGTTTTGAATAAGGGAACCTTGCAGGAATCGCGGGCGCCGGGGCTGTCGCAAATCCCTGGGCTCACCCGCAGGCCCTACCCCGAAGCAAATTAAGCGGCTGCAGCGCTCTTTATGCTGGCCCTTGATGTGTCCTTCGAGCGAATCCCAAGTCGTCCCTGCGATTCCTGTCTGCACAGAGCGCTTAGTTCGCCGGGCGCTTGCGCCTTTCCCACCAGACGATCAGCTTGCGGCGCACACGACGCACGACATGGAATTCGTGCGAAAGAATCAACAGGCCCAGCGGAATCATCCAGAACCCGAGCACCGGCAGGAAGCCGAGCAGGCCCAGGAAGCAAAGCCCAACCCCAAGCCCGATCCGCACACCGCGCGAGCGCGGCATGGCGAATTCGCGGCCGAAGACCGAAATCTTCCGCCTCGGGGGCTGCTGAGGTCCTTGTCTGATCATTATCCCTGCCGCTGATCCGTCTGCGCCCGAATGCCGCGCCAATCCGGCGAAAGCCTTTGCGAAGCCGTCATATGAGCGCGGTTGGCGGCGATTACCAGAAAGGTCGTGGGGAAAAACTTCGAAAAAGAACGATTACGGCTTTGCAAATCACAAATGCCTTTGCTATAGCCCGCCTCGTTCACATGAGCCCTGTTCCCCGGTAGCTCAGTGGTAGAGCAACCGGCTGTTAACCGGTTGGTCGCTGGTTCGAATCCGGCCCGGGGAGCCACTTCGCTCGTGTAAGTGCTTGTTTCTGCTAGATAAGCTTCAAATCGAAACAAGCCTTCCCCACTTTCCCTCCCCGCTTTTGACTTAAGCATTTAGCCGTTCCGTCACGCACGGAAAGCTTTCGACCATTTCGCCGTTCGGCCCATAGAACACAGCTCGAATCAAAGGCTGGCCAGCCCTAACCTCCTGGTCCGTCAGTCCCCGGACCACCGTAAAAGAGTGGCCCCGGAAGGGACCACTCAGCTAGGCATTATTTAATCTGCTGCTACGACTTGGCGACCGCCTCTATCGCGCTCGTCAGCGTGGCAGCGGGATTCGCTTTGCAATAGTCAGCGATCTTCTCGGCATTGGCATGCGCCTTGTCACCGTCGACCATGGCATTTCCGGCTTTGCCGTGGACATAGCCGTTCACCCACATGGCGACGCCAATAGTCTTCGCGGCCGGCATGGCACCGACCTCCTTGCAAGTGAGCTTCGACATGTCCACTTCCGCCGCCATTACTTGGCCTGCCAAAATGATAGTTGAAGCGGCGAGTGCGATCGGAAAACAGAGTTTCATGGTCACGTTCTCCTTCTAGAAGCCCCCACCTTGCAAGAAGCGCTGGTGCCCTGTTGGAAATATGACAATCACGCCAAATTTACCGCGACGGCTTTGTGGCCAGCTTGGTCAGAGTCGGTGGAGCTCCTGGCGCGATTCGAACGCGCATCATCCAATTACGACTCACGGGCTAGAAATCCCGCGCCGATACAGGGGCAATCTAGTCAGGCGGCGAGCAATGCGCTTTCGACCATGATCCTCGGTTCCGTCTGCCCGTCGAAGTGAACCACCACGACCCCTGGCCCGGGCTGCCCGTTGGTTCGCGTCGTCACCAGCCGATCGATGACAACACCCGACCACGCGCTGTCGGTCCGGTGGACGATGCGCTGGCCAATGGGTAGCGATTCGTTAAGCATGATGCGGGCTCCTTGTTGATCTATATCGATCATTACGGCAACATTCGATCATAGTGAACGAAGTGTCAAGCGGAGTTATCCACCGTGAGCGAAATTAATCATAGCGTTGGAAAACAGATCGCTGCGGCCCGGGCGCTTCTGGGGCTCGGCCAGGTTGAACTAGCCAAGATGGCCAACATCTCCGCACCGACGCTCCGCCGGATGGAAGCGGGGAGCGAGGATGTAAAGCCCATGACCAACAACATCCGCGCTGTCATTTCGGTGTTGCACGGAATGGGGATCACCTTTCTCGGTGACGGCGATAGATCCGTGGGTTTGGGTGTCTCTTTGAGTACAGAGGCGAACCGCACATAGAAAGACTGGTTTCACAACAGGGGGCGGAAGATGCCACGGCCTTATGTATCACGAGCCGCCATTTGGCTCGCTCTTAGAGGGCGCCCGCCGACGAAAACGTCTCTCTTTGATGACGATCCACCGACCGCGAGCTACTTTTACATTTACCTCCGAGAGGAGAGCGGGCAGCGCCGTTTTATCGTTCAAGAGATGGACAAGGGCGGCGTAGGTGGGCTCTGGTTTGAGACCGAAAGGCAGGATGGAGAGGCAAGGGCTCTACTCAACTCACAACTGGCAAAGCTTCGCCCAACTTTTCGCTATCATTTTCGAGGCTACACATATCAGTACGAGAGTCCCCTTCGCCTCATCACCGCCCTGGCAACTTTGCATCCACAGCGGCATGTTATCCGCGACAAATATTTACAGAGTAAATTTAACAAAATTCCTCTGGTACGCGCAGACAGAATGACAG
>NZ_JBFUIP010000087.1:0-23080 GCF_056401815.1 Aminobacter sp. P4_D5
CTATTGGACGCTCAAATATTTCGCCGTCGCCGGTGAGGGCCTAGCCTATCTGCCTGGTTTCTTCGTTGAAACGGAGTGCGAGAACGGAATCCTCGTTCCGGTATTGCCGCAGTGGCGGTCGCCGGAAACCGCAATCAACCTCATCTACTCGCGCCGCCGCCACGTCTCCCGCCGCTTCAAGGCGTTTGTCGAATTCTGCATTGAATTCTACCGTGGCCGCGAAGGTAAGCGCATCCCGCGCTATTACGTCGAGAAAGTGGATAGACCGCTGCAAAGATGAGCTGATCTCCCCTCTCCTTCCCCGCCGGCTGCTCACCTACCCCCACGGCATGGAGCAACTATCCGCGAGGCATCCTGCTGCTCCAAAGTCATGGTGGCGTGGAAAGCTGCGAGGGGGTGGAGTGCCYGTGCTTTGCGGTCGGCACCCTTTTTCGGCCAGCGTCCGACAATGAGTGATCACCCGCAGCTAAGTAAGTCGATGCCTTCAGGACGGGCTTGCTGATGTGAGAAACTAGACCGGCAGCCGCATCTGCGGCCAGACTCGGCTTCGTACAGGCGGCTATCCGAGCCAGGTCCGCATCTGGGCTCCAGGCCTGACAATCGTCCTACTTCAAGAGCTTGAGCAGTTCTTTTGCGGCACCTTCCGATGAAGCGGGATTTTGGCCGGTCACGAGTTTGCCGTCGACAACGACGTAAGAGCCCCAGTCGCCACCTTTCTCGTAAAGTCCACCATTGGCCTTGAGCATGTCTTCGACAAGAAATGGAACCACGTCAGTCAGGCCAACCGCTGCTTCTTCGGTGTTGGTGAAGCCGGTTACACGTTTGCCTGAAACGAGCGGCTTGCCATCGGCACCCTTGGTGTGACGAAAGACGGCTGGCGCATGGCACACGGCGCCGACAGGACGGTCGCTGGCGGCGAAGGTTTCGATCAAGCGTTTGCTGTCGGCATTTTCCGCCAGATCCCACAAAGGGCCATGCCCGCCAGGATAGAAGATCGCGTCGAAGCCATCGGCATTCACCTCAGACAGTTTTGCGGTCGTAGCCAGCGCCCGTTGTGCGACCTCGTCCTTCTTGAAGCGCTTGGTTGCCTCTGTTTGGGCATCTTCAGCATCGCTCTTTGGGTCGATCGGCGGCTGACCGCCTTTGGGAGAAACCAGTGTGATGAGGGCTCCCGCATCGCGCAGAACGTAGTAGGGCGCGGCGAATTCCTCGAGCCAGAAACCGGTTTTCTCGCCCGTGTTTCCAAGCTTGTCATGCGACGTCAGGACCATAAGGATTTTCATGTGATGACTCCTTGCCTTGGTTATTTCGTGTTGCCCACGCGAATGACGCGTTTGCCGAAATTCTCGCCTCTCAGCAGGCCGACAAATGCCTGTGGGGCTTGCTCCAGCCCATCGATGATTTGTTCACGATAGAGAATTTTTCCGGCTTCGACCCAGGCTGCCATCTCCTTGGCGAACTCGGGATAGAGGTGGCCGAAATCGTTGAAGATGATGAAGCCGCGAATGGTGATCTGCTTGCGCAGGAGCTGGCCCAGGAACCAGTTCATCCGATCCGGGCCGTCGGGCAGGCTTGTGGCATTGTATTGCGAGACGAGACCGCAAAGTGGAATGCGCGCGCCCCTGTTGAGCAGCGGCAGCACCGCGTCGAAGACTTTGCCACCGACATTTTCGAAATAGACGTCGATACCTTCGGGTGTTGCGGCCTTCAATTGTTGGGCAAAATCCTCGGATTTGTGGTCGATACAGACGTCAAATCCAAGCGTTTCGACAGCGTAGGCGCATTTTTCAGCACCCCCAGCAATACCGACAACACGGCAGCCCAAAAGCTTGCCGATCTGCCCCACGGTGGCCCCAACCGGGCCAGTCGCTGCTGCGACCGCGATCGTTTCGCCCTTCTTGGGTGCCCCGATCTGCTTGAGCCCGGCCCAGGCGGTGAATCCAGGCATTCCCATGACGCCAAGCGCCCATGAGGGATGCTTGGGCGCACGCCCCAACGGCAAGACCCCAGTACCGTCCGACAATGCATAGTCCTGCCAGCCGTTGAAGCTGAGCACCCAGTCGCCGTTGTTGAAACCCTTCAGTTTCGACTCAACGACCTGAGCGATGGTCCCCCCGACCATGACGCCGCCAATTTCGACAGAGGCAGCGTAAGACGGGGCATCGCTCATGCGGCCGCGCATATAGGGGTCCAGCGACAGAAACTCGGTGCGCAGCAGCATCTGGCCGTCTTGCGGTTCGGGGATATCTACGGAAACGAGCTTCAGCGTGTTTTCGTTCGGCTCGCCTTTCGGACGTTCGGCGAGCAAATAGCGGCGGTTCTTGGTGTCGGACTGTGCCATGATGTTCTTCCTCTTGGGGATGGAAGTGAACTAGTTTGTCTGGGTTCGCCGGTTCATTGCAGAGACGATCTGGGTTGTGAGCCCCTGGTAATCGCCGTCGAAATGATGGTCGCCTCCGACCTTCAATTTCTCGACAGCAGTGAGACGCGGATCCTCGCAAGCCGACTCAGTTTCCTCATCGCCATAGACACAGAACACACGATCCTGCGGCAGCGCCGCGATGGCCTGCGCCACATCGCGGTCGCCGCCAAGACCGAGCCAGTTCTCCATCGTCACCTGGAAAGGCGTCGTCTTTTCCGTGCCGAGAAGACCGATGAAATCGATACGGCTGCGAATGTCGTCAGGCAGGTGCGGCCAGGCAAAGGGCGTGACATCGGCGCCAAAGGAATAGCCGAGCAGCGCCACCGGCAGCTTGCCGGAGGGATCAGCATCACGAATGATCGAAGCCATGTCCTTTGCAACCTTGTCGGGCTGACGCACCGACCAGAAATAGCGCAGCGAATCCACTCCGACGACCTGAATGCCTTGCGCTGCAAGCTGTTCGCCGACACTTTTGTCGATATCTCTCCAGCCGCCGTCACCAGAATAAAAGAGCGCGAGGCGTGTCGGGGTCCCCACCGTCGGGATGTCGACCACCGGCAGTGACTTGTCGCCGGCGTCAGCGGCGGCGATTTCGGCAACCGCATCCACGGCAAGCGACAACCGCTCATCCGCGGTCGCTGCGGTTTTTGTCTCAAGCCGGAAGCTGCCGGTCTGAGCGCTCGCGGCAGCTGCTGCCATCGTCGGCGCATCCGCCATGACCATCACCCCGGGAGAGGGCAACGGCGCGTCGAGCCCATAGCTGAAACCCCCGCCGGCCACGGCCGTCGGCTCCGCGCCCTTGCATACTGGTACTGCCGTATTCAGCGCCACTGCGGGGTCGATCGACACGGTGCCCGCCAAGGTCGCGGCCGGCGCGTCGGCCAGTGCGGCGTAAGCAAGTGTTGCACCTTCGCCGACGCCGAGAACGACGGGATGGAGATAATGGTGGCTGTCGAGCAGTCGCTGGGCTTCCTTGGACAGGCCTTCAAGATCGGACCCAAGATAGATGCACTCGCCAGGGTCGGTATTAAGAAGCGGCCGCCAGGCATCGATATCGACCGGCAGGACGGCGATGTCGCGACGTTCCAACTCACGGGCRAGCTTGGCGGCACGCCCATCGCGGTCGCCGGACCCGGATACGAGGATTGCCAGTCCTTGCAGCTTTCCCACCGGCGGCTGCATGGGCACATTGTTCAGCCGGCCGTAGCTTACGCTGATTGTCGGCGGCAGATAGCCGGCCTCACGCCGGATTTGCGGCCAGAACCACGCGGCTGCGGCCGCACAGCCGAGAGCGGCAATGCCCGCGATGCCAATCAGGATCATACGCTTTTTCATAATACAGCCCCGCATGAAATGAACATTTTGCCGCCTATTTGCGCTTGCCAATGAGGGGACGGCCACTGATCAAAGTGGTGACGTCGAGAAGTGCCTTTGGGGTATCAAGTGCTGGCGGGCAGATGAGGTAGTTGGCGGTCCACACCGGATCGAACTTGTCCTTGAAGGCACGCAGGCCGTCGAAGCGATAGAGGTTCTGGCCCTTCTGGTACATCAGCGAACCGAAACGGTTCCAGCGCGAGGCAACACGATGGTCGGTCAGCCCGGACAAGGGCGCGACCCCGAGATTGAACCAGCGATAGCCCTCGGCCTTCGCCACCATCATGACCTTGGTGAACAGCGCGTCCATCATGACCTTGCAGTCGTCCTGCCGGTAGCGCATCAGATCGACAGCGACCTCGTTGCGCTCGCCGCTCCGCCACAAATTGGCGAAGGCGACAATGCGATCGCCGCGCTTCAGCACCGCGACGTCGAAATGGCTCAGATATTCGGCATCGAAAAAGCCGAGCGAGAAGCGTTTCTCGCTGCCGGACTTCAGCCGCAGCCATTCGTCGGAGACCGCCCGCAACTGATCGATGATGCCAGGCACGTCCGCCTTCGCAACGATCTCGAAGGTCAGGCCATCCTTCTCCGCGCGGCGGTCGGCATAGCGCAGCGGCTGACGCTTGGCGCCTTCAAGCGTGAATTCGGCGAGATCAACGCGCGCTACCTCGCCAAGCTTCAAGGCCACCAGGCCCATGTCGAGGAACATCGGCAGGCGCTGCGGGCCGACTTCGTAGAACACAGTGCGCAGACCTGAGCGGTCGGCCAATTCGTGGAAGTCCCATGCCAGCGCGGTCATCGCCTCTTCGGTGCCAATGGGCTCTCCCATCGAGATCAGGCTGCCGCCCGAGCGCTGGTACATGACGAAGCCCTCGCCGTTGGCTGCGACGAGAAAGCGCTTGTCGCCGAGAAGGGCCAATGCTGCCGCCGTCGAACAGGCTTCCGCGACCAGCGCCGGCACGCTTTCGGGCACTCTTCCCAGTGGCGCCAGCGTCAGCACACGGCGGTTGATGAGCGTGTCGGCAAGCACAACAAGAAGCAGCGTGACCAAGACCACGCTGGCACGCAGCATGCGAGGGGCATCGCCGTTGAAGGCGAACTCCCACCAGAGCTGGCTGCTGTATTCGACGTGGCGGAAGGCGAAAAAGCCGAGCCATATGCAGGCGCAGATCGTCGTGCCGACGCTAGCCAGCCAGCCCCAAGAGAGATGCAGGTCACTGCGGAGGGGGCGCCGGTAGAAAGAGTCGCGGAAGACAAACAGTGTCAATGTCATGRGCGCCAGCACCAGTGCTTCTTCCCAGTCGAGACCCTTCGCCAGGGAAAAGACGGCACCGCTGATGAAGAGCATCATCGCCGCAAGCCAGGCGCGCCGCAGCCTTTTGACAAGGCCACGGGCAACGATCAGCAACGCCACCGCAACGAAGCTTGCGCCGAGATGGGACATTTCGACGAAGGGCAGCGGGATGAATTCGGAGAGTGTGTCGATGCGCTCGGCAAGGCTTGGCGTCAGTGCCGAGATCAGGATCACCATGGCGCCGATAAAGGCGATGCCGGCCGAAAGCGGCGGAATCAGCGGCTCGAGCAGCAGCGAGGCGGCACCGACAGGACCGGCCAGGCGGTGACGGTGGCGGTGGATTTCGGAGATGAGCAGGCCGAGCACCGCAACGCCAAAGGGCAGCAGCGTGTAGACGATGCGGTAGACGACCAGTCCAGCAAGCGCTTCGGAATTGTTGCCCAGACCAAGGCCGGCGATGATTGTCGCTTCAAAGGCGCCGATACCGCCCGGCGCGTGGCTGACGATGCCGAGGATTACGGCAACGACATAGACAAGGATGAAGGCCGAGAAACTTCCCACACTGCCCGCCGGAAGCAGCACATAGAGGCAGGCAGCAGCAGCAGCCAGATCGATAAGCCCGGCTGCGATCTGTACCAGTGCGCCGCGCGAGGACGGCAGCCTGAGAGAAATCCGGCCGAACCCCAGGGTCCGCTCGCCACGCGACAGCCAAACGACGAGCGCGGCGATGCCAAGCAGGACGACGAGGCCGATGGCGAGATCCAGTTCGGGCCCGAGGGTCGCGAGCCATGGGATCTGCCCCGGTTCGGCGACCATCGCGATCGCAGCCATGATGGCGAAGGCAAACCAGATCGCAAACCACGAGGTGCCGACTATGCGGCCGATATCGGCAAGTTCGATGCCTTGGGCGGCATAGACGCGATAGCGCAGCGCACCGCCCGTCAGCAGCGAAAAACCAAGCGCGTTGGAGATCGCGTAACCGGCGGCACCCGCAAGCACGGACACGCGACGCGGGATGCGGCCAGGGGCGATCGTTTCGACGGCCACGACGTCATAGAACGCGACGGCAGCGAAGCTGATGATGGTGAACAAGACCGCCAGCAACAGCGGTTCAAGCGGGAAGCTGCGCAGATCATCCTGAATTTCCGCGAGCGATATCGCATTGATGTGCTGGCTCAGCACCCAAAATGCGAAGATCGCGACGGCGACGCCAGCAAGCGGCAGGGCGACGGCCGACCGACGTTGCCAGGAAAACAGCTTGCCGCGTTCTGGCTGCATGTCGAGATATTCGGTCGTAGGCTGGTCCATGCTGTCGCCATTCAATTCGCTGCGCGGAACGCGTCGGCGAGGCGCGAAGAGGCGACGCGATAAGGGCAATTCTGCGGCGGATTCCACCCTGCAATCAACCGCGAACCTTAACTCTTCGTCATGTTCCGCTGCGAGGTAATGGGGCGAGTTTCTGGCAGGTGCGTCGAACCCTCCACAAGGTTTGCAGTTCTACTCGTATCGCCGAGGAATTTTCTATAAATATTTTTAAGTCACCTTTCTGGTGACGAAATCACATTTTTTCGTACCTGTTTATCTTCGCATGATTTCTTAGAAAAATAGCGCGCTCCTCTTTTTTTGAATACTTCAATGCAGCACAGAATTATTTTTAGCACTCCTGTTATTCGAGTGCCAAAAGGTGTACACAGGGAATGCGGTCCCCTACGCGCCGACTGCAGAAAGAACCCCTATGAAATTCCGACCACTTCACGACCGCGTCGTTGTCCGACGCGCCGAAGGCGATCTCAAATCCAAAGGCGGCATCATCATTCCCGACAATGCCAAGGAAAAGCCGCAGCAGGGCGAAGTGGTTGCAGTAGGACCGGGCTCGCGCGACGAAAGCGGCAAGCTGATCCCGCTTGACGTTAAGGCAGGCGACACCGTGCTGTTCGGCAAATGGTCGGGCACCGAAGTCAAGATCGACGGTGCCGATCTCCTGATCATGAAGGAGACTGACATCATGGGCATCGTCGACAACAGCGAAGCGGCCAAAAAAGCGGCCTGATCAGGCTCTGCGGTCTCAAGAACGAACTGGACGAAAAATCATGTCTGCCAAAGAAATCAAATTTTCCACCGATGCCCGCGACCGCATGCTGCGCGGCGTCGAACTCCTCAACAACGCCGTCAAGGTGACGCTCGGTCCGAAAGGCCGCAATGTCGTCATTGATCGCGCCTATGGCCCGCCGCGCATCACTAAGGACGGCGTCACTGTCGCCAAGGAGATCGAGCTGTCAGACAAATTCGAGAACATGGGCGCGCAAATGGTGCGCGAAGTGGCCTCGAAGACCAACGACCTCGCCGGTGACGGCACCACCACCGCAACCGTGCTCGCCGCCTCCATCCTGCGAGAGGGCGCCAAGCTGGTTGCAGCCGGCATGAACCCGATGGATCTMAAGCGCGGCATCGACCTAGCGGTCGCGGCCGTCGTCAAGGACGTCCAGGCACGCTCCACGAAGGTCAAGTCGTCCGACGAAATCGCCCAGGTCGGCACTATCGCCGCCAACGGCGACGCCACCGTCGGCGACATGATCGCCAAGGCGATGGAAAAGGTCGGCAATGAAGGCGTCATCACCGTCGAGGAAGCCAAGACCGCCGAGACCGAACTCGACGTCGTCGAGGGAATGC
This sequence comes from Aminobacter sp. P4_D5, assembly GCF_056401815.1. Taxonomy (NCBI): domain Bacteria; kingdom Pseudomonadati; phylum Pseudomonadota; class Alphaproteobacteria; order Hyphomicrobiales; family Phyllobacteriaceae; genus Aminobacter; species Aminobacter sp. P4_D5. The sequence goes on from NZ_JBFUIP010000087.1 coordinate 7,764, forward strand.
AGTTCGACCGTGGCTACCTCAGCCCCTATTTCGTCACCAACACCGACAAGATGCGTGCCGAGCTGGAGGACCCCTACATCCTCATTCACGAAAAGAAGCTCGGCAATCTCCAGGCGATACTGCCGATCCTGGAGGCCGTGGTGCAAAGCGGCAAGCCGCTTTTGATCATTGCCGAGGACGTCGAAGGCGAAGCGCTGGCAACGCTTGTCGTCAACAAGCTGCGTGGCGGTCTGAAGGTCGCCGCCGTCAAGGCGCCAGGCTTCGGCGACCGCCGCAAGGCGATGCTGGAAGACATCGCGATCCTGACCGCCGGCCAAATGATCTCGGAGGATCTCGGTATCAAGCTCGAAAATGTCACCATCGACATGCTCGGCCGGGCCAAGCGCGTGCTCATCGACAAGGACACGACCACGATCATCGACGGCTCCGGCGACAAGGCGGGCATTGCCGCGCGTATCGCGCAGTTGAAGATGCAGATCGAAGAAACCACTTCCGACTACGACAAGGAAAAACTGCAGGAACGCCTGGCCAAGCTCGCTGGCGGCGTTGCCGTCATCCGTGTCGGCGGCGCGACCGAGACCGAGGTCAAGGAAAAGAAGGACCGCATCGACGATGCGCTGAACGCCACCCGGGCTGCCGTTGAAGAGGGCATTGTTGCCGGCGGCGGCGTGGCCCTGCTGCGCGCCAAGACCGTGCTGAAAACGCTTGTCGGCGGCAATGCCGATGTGACCGCCGGCATTTCGATTGTGCTCAAGGCGCTCGAGGCGCCGATCCGGCAGATCGCCGAGAATGCCGGTGTCGAAGGCTCAGTCGTCGTCGGCAAACTGATGGACAACGAGAATGCCGATCTGGGCTTCAATGCGCAGACCGAAACCTATGTCGATATGATCAAGGCCGGCATCGTCGATCCGGCCAAGGTCGTACGCACGGCCCTGCAGGACGCCGGCTCGATCGCCGCACTGCTGATCACCGCCGAAGCCATGATCGCCGACATTCCGGCGAAGGAAGCATCCAACGGCGGCAACCCAGCTGGAATGGGTTACTGAGCAACGCCTGAACCATCTGGCCGCTGTGCGGCTGGATGGTGACTCCCCACCATCAACTAGGAGCGTTACATGGCCATGCAGACCAACCAGAAGCAGTCCGTCGCCGCACGATGGGAGAACTACCAGCCGTCCAAATCGACGCTCGTCTGGACATGCGTCGGCACCGCCGTCGCAACGATGATCATCGGCTTCAGCTGGGGTGGCTGGGTCACCGGCGGCACCTCGCAGACGCTTGCGACGACAGCCGGCGACGTGGCGCGCGGTCAACTCGCCTCGACAATATGCGTCGAGCGGTTCAATGCAGCACCCGATGCAGCGGCAAAGCTGACCGAACTGAAAGCCAAGACAGTCGGCTACGATAGGCAGAAGTTCGTCGAAGCCGGCGGCTGGGCCACCATGCCGGGAGAGACCGCTCCTGACCGGCGCGCCTCGACCGGCTGTGCCACCGCACTCGCGGCCTAAGCATGCCGCGCCGGAACTGTCAGCTCCGGCGCGTGCACCCTCGTTTCCAGTGCCGCGATTGACCGTCGCTCCAACACCCGACGGCCTGCTTTTCCTCTCCAACGACATGCTGCCGCCGCCTGGAAATATCCTGGCGGGCGTCTCGGCTTCAGCAGAGAAGGATTTCGACCATGATCAAATTCTCAAAGAAGAACGACCCATCGCCGGCAGACAGCGATGAAAACCGCTTCGACTTCATCCGCAGGGCCGCAGCCGAGAAACACAGAAAAATCAAGAGCGACGACGACGACCRCCGTAGTGAGCAAGCGATCGAAGACGAGCAACCACAATGAGCTTGAGCTGACAGTCCGCAACCGGTTGCCCGGCAATGGTGGCCTCAGATCGCCTTGGTCAGCACGCCGTCGCCGACAAGTCGCTCTTTGAGCATGGCGATGAACATCAGCATCGGCCGCGACAGCGGGGCGTCGCGCAGAGTGGCTATGCCATAGTCGCTCCACAAAGGGGGCGAGAACGGGCGCATCACGACGCGATCGGATTTCAGCAGGCTGCCGATCAGTGCCGGGATGATCGAAACGCCAATACCTTCGGCGACCAGGGCGACGCTGGCCTCGACCGAATGGGCTTCGACCCGGCAACGCACCGCGCCTTGGGCGCGCCGCAGCCGCTCTTCGATGTCTTCGCGGCTCGATCTCAGCCGCCCGAGCAGCACCAGATCGGTGCCCGACAGATCGTCAGCACTGATGGTTTCGCGCGCGGCGAGCGGATGGCCAGTCGGCAAAACGCATAATTGCCCACTCGACACCAGCGGCATCGTCACCAGACCGCGATCCTCGGTCGGCAGCCGGACAAAGCCGAAATCGACGCTGCGCCCCATGACCGCGCGTTCGATCGTATCGTAGGGACCAGCCACCAGCTCGATGCTGACCTGGTCCTGGGTGGCCAGAAAGTCGGCGACCAGCCTTGGCAAAAGCGTGGTGGTCAGTGAGTGCGGAAACCCCATCTTGATCAACGTCCGGCCCGAGCGCCCGGCGCTGAGTTCGTCGGTCCGGCGCTTCAGCCGCGCCAACACGTCCGAAAGCTCACCGACCTCCTGCAGCAGTGCGGTCGCCTCCGGCTTCGGAACCAGCCTGCCCTTTTCGCGGCGGAAAAGCTCGAAGCCGATCTCCTCTTCCAGGCTGCTCAACTGCCTGCTGATCGCCGACTGCGACAAAGCGAGCACGCCCGATGCGCCGATGGTCGATCCGGTCTGCATCACCGCGCGGAACACTTCCAGTTGCTTGAGATTCATCCCGCGTCCCTATTCGCCAAGGCAACGGATCTGCGCCGGCGCCCTTTTTGCATCGAGTAATGCACAAAACTCATAAGATTGCGCGCCTCCTACCCTCGCTGCTACGTCGCACGACAACAGGCAGTCAACAACTGCCACCGGGAGGAGAGCATTCACGTGATGACCGGGCGCAGCCCTTTCAGGCAAGCCAAGCAAGGAGCCGCCGCGCGATGACGATCTTCATCATCCGTCGCTTCAGCCAAAGCCTGTTCGTCGTATTCCTGACGTCGGTTCTGGTTTTCGTCGGCGTCTACGCCATCGGCAATCCCGTCGATATCTTGATCCCGGCCGACGCCAGCTTCGCCGAACGCGAAGCGGCGATCCGCGCGCTTGGGCTCGACCGACCGTTGATCGCGCAATACGGCACCTTCCTCGTCAACGCGCTGCACGGCGATTTCGGCCGGTCCTTCGTCTTCAACCAGCCAGCCATCAGCCTGATCTTCCAGCGGCTGCCAGCGACGCTGGAGCTTTCTTTCGTGGCGCTGACCATAGCGCTCGTGCTCGGCATACCGCTTGGCCTGATCGCCGGGCTCAAGCCGCGTACGGTCGCTGATGAAACGATCATGACCGGCTCGATCCTCGGGTTCAGCCTGCCGAATTTCTGGCAAGGCATGATGCTGATCATGATCTTTTCGGTCTGGCTCGGCTGGTTGCCCTCCTCAGGACGCGGCGAGACCGGCGAGATTTTCGGCATTACCACGTCCCTGGCTACGTGGGACGGGTTCGCTCACCTCATCTTGCCAGCGACCAACCTCGCTTTGTTCCAGCTGTCGCTGGTGATCCGGCTGACCCGTACCGGCGTGCGTGAAACGATGCCGCTCGACTTCATCAAATTCGCCCGCGCCAAGGGCCTGTCCGAGCGCCGCATCATCTCGGTCCATGTGATGAAGAACATCCTCATCCCGATCGTCACCGTGGTCGGCATGGAGTTCGGCTCGTTGATCGCCTTTGCGGTGGTGACCGAGACAATCTTCGCCTGGCCCGGCATCGGCAAGCTTCTGATCGATTCCATCACCGTGCTCGACCGGCCCGTGGTCGTTGCCTACCTGCTGGTCGTCGTCACCATGTTCATCTTCATCAACCTCGCCGTCGACATCGTCTATTCGATGCTCGATCCGCGCATTCGGCTGAGCGATACACAATGACCGCGCTCACCCACCGTTTCCAGGAAAGCCAGTCATTCTGGGCGCGTTCGCTGCGCGGCATCCTCGGCAGCCCCAAGGCTACGATCGCGCTGGCGGTCTGCCTGATCCTGATTGCAACCGCCATCTTCGGCCCATCGCTTGTGCCGCAAAATCCATATGATCTCGCCGCGATCGACTTTTTCGACGCGCGCCTGCCGCCGATGTCGGAAAGCATGTCGGGCACAACCTATTGGCTCGGCACAGACGGCCAGGGCCGCGACATGTTCTCGGCGATGGTCTACGGCCTGCGCACATCGATGGGCGTCGGCCTGTTTTCCGGTGTCATCGCTCTTGCTCTCGGCACCGCACTTGGCCTCACCGCGGCCTATTATGGCGGCCGCATCGACACGCTGATCATGCGCCTTGTCGACCTGATGCTCGGCTTCCCCACCATCCTGGTGGCGCTGATGCTGCTGGCGTTGCTCGGCCAGGGTGTGTGGAAGGTGGTGCTGGCCCTGGTCATCGTGCAGTGGGCGCAGTTCGCCCGCGCCGTGCGCGCCGCTGCCCTCATTGAGCGCGGCAAGGAATATGTCGAAGCCGCCGCCTCGCTTGGCCTTTCCAAGCCACGCATCCTGTTTGGCCACATGCTGCCCAACTGCCTGCCGCCGATCATCGTCATCGGAACGCTGCAGGTGGCCAATGCCATATCGGCCGAAGCGACACTATCCTTCCTTGGCATCGGCTTGCCGATCACCGAGCCATCGCTTGGCCTGTTGATCGCCAATGGCTACCAGACGCTGCTGTCGGGCCAATACTGGATATCGGTCTATCCCGGCCTTCTGCTGCTGGCGCTGGTGTTCAGCATCAACATCGTCGGCGACCGCTTGCGTGAAGTGCTCAACCCCCGTCTTTCGGAGCGCTGAGATGACGCTGAAGGTTGAAAATCTCTGCACCTATTTCTTCACCCGGGCTGGCGTCGCCAAGGCGGTGGATGGTGTGTCCTTTGAAGTCGGCCGCGGCGAAATCCTCGGTCTGGTCGGCGAATCCGGTTCCGGCAAATCGATCACAGGCTTTTCGATCCTGGGCCTTGTCGATCCGCCGGGCCGTGTCGCCAGCGGCAAGATCCTGTTCCACGGCCAAGACCTTGTCGGCCGTTCACAAAGCGAGATGCGGACGCTGAGGGGCAAGAAGATCGCCATGATCTTCCAGGACCCGATGATGACGCTCAATCCGGTGCTGTCGATCGAGACCCAGATGGTCGAGACGGTGCGCGCCCATGACAAGGTGTCCAAGGCCGAGGCGCGGACCCGCGCGGTCGAAGCGCTCGGCCTTGTCGGCATCCCCTCGCCCGACGAGCGGCTCGCCGCTTATCCGCATCAGTTCTCAGGCGGCATGCGCCAGCGGGTCGCCATCGCCATAGCACTGCTGCACCGGCCGGAGCTCATCATCGCCGATGAGCCGACCACAGCGCTCGACGTCACCATCCAGTCGCAGATCCTCGCGGTGATCCAGGGGCTGAGCCGCGATTTCGGCATGTCGCTGATCTGGATCAGCCATGATCTCGGCGTCGTCGCCGGCCTCGCCCACAGGATCGCTGTGATGTACGCCGGCAGGATCGTCGAGACTGGCGAGACCGATACCGTGCTCGACAATCCGGTCCATCCCTACACGATCGGGCTGATGCGTTCGGTTCCGGCCAATCTCGAGCCCGGCGAACCGCTGACGCCCATTCCCGGCATGGCCCCGCCACCGCTCGGGCGGCCCGTAGGCTGTCCGTTCCGCCTGCGCTGCTTTGCAGCCACCGCAGCTTGCGAGGCCGAGCCAGAAGAAACCGCAGTCGACGGCCACCGCTGGCGCTGTTTCCACCCGCAGATCGCGAGGGCAGCATGACGCCTCTTGTCGAAGCCACCACCATCTCCAAACGTTTCACGCGCGGGCTCGACTACGCCGAACGGCTTGCACGCTTTGTCGGCGCCAATGTCGAGGAGCGTGTCGTCCATGCCGTCGATGGCGTCTCGCTGAAGATTAACCCCGGTGAAGTTGTCGGACTGGTCGGCGAATCCGGCTGCGGCAAGTCGACCCTCGGCCGCATCATGGCTGGCATCCTGCCGCAGTCCGACGGTGTCATGAGCTGGCAGGGCAAGGATATGTCGGCGCTGCCGCGCTCGGAGGCAAAGGCTGCGCGGCTAGCCTCGCAGATGATCTTCCAGGACCCGATGTCTTCGCTCAACCCGCGCAAGACGATCCTCGACATAGTCGGCGAAGCGCCCGTCGCCCACGGCATGGTGGCGCGTAGCGAAGCTGCCGAGATGGTGACCGCGCTGATGTTGCGTGTCGGCCTCGACCCGTCCTACCTCAACCGCTACCCGCACCAGTTTTCAGGCGGACAGCGGCAGCGTATCGGCATCGCGCGGGCACTGGCGGTGAAGCCGCGCTTCATCATCTGCGATGAATCGGTGTCGGCGCTCGATGTCTCGATCCAGGCGCAGATTCTCAATCTGTTCATGGAGCTCAAGCAGGAGCTCGGCCTCACCTACCTGTTCATCAGCCACGACCTCGGCGTGGTCAAACACATCTCCGACCGCGTCGCGATCATGTATCTCGGCCGCATCGTCGAAAGTGCGCCAGCCGACGCCTTCTTCGCCGCGCCCAATCATCCCTACACGGTCGCACTTCTTTCCGAGGTGCCGACGATCAAGCAGCGCAAGCGGCAGTTCAATCCGGTGAAGGGCGAAATCCCCTCGCCGCTTCATCCGCCTTCCGGCTGCCATTTCCATCCGCGCTGCCCGCATGCCTTCGATCGCTGCCGCGTCGAGCGGCCGGTCTTGCGCGAGATCGCGGCGGACCATGTCAGCGCCTGCCACCTCAACGATTTGCCGGGCAAGGCGGCTTCGTCCGCTGCCCCAACAACTGCCATTGCATGAACAGAAAAGGGAACACGACCATGCAGATCATCCGTTCGACCTTCGCAGCCTTGCTTTTGGCCAGCAGCCTTTCCACGGCTGCATATGCTGCCGACCTCACCGTGGGCATTTCAGCGGAGCCTTCGGCAATCGACCCGCAATTCTCGCGCACCGGCAACAACCAGAATGCCGCCCAGCATATTTTCGGGCGCCTGGTCGAGCAGGACGAAAACCTGCAGATCAAGCCGAACCTGGCCGAATCCTGGAAGAATACCGATCCGCTGACCTGGGAAGTGAAACTGCGCCAGGGCGTCAAGTTTCACGACGGCTCGCCGCTGACCGCCGAGGACGTGGTCTATTCGCTTGAGCGCGTGTCGACGATTGAAAAAAGCCCGGCACCGTTCACCGCCAATGTCGGTCCCATCGCCAAGATGGAGATCGTTGATCCGACCACCATCCGCTTCACCACCAAGAAGCCGACGCCACAGTTCATGGAACTGGCTGGCATGGTCTACATCGTTTCCAAGAAGGCCTCGGAAGGCAAAGGCATCGCGGACTTCAACAGCGGTGCTGCGACCATCGGCACCGGCCCCTACAAGTTTGTCGAATGGGTGCCCGGCGACCGCCTCGTGCTTCAGCGCAACGATGACTTCTGGGGCGACAAGCCGGAGTTCGAAAAGGTCACCTTCCGCACCATCTCCAACAACGCCGCGCGCGTGGCAGCGCTTCGTTCCGGCGCGGTCGACCTGATCGACGCCGTACCGCCGGCCGACGTCGCAGCGCTGAAGAGCGTCAAGGGCATTGCCCTGCATTCGACGCCCTCGGCACGCATCGTTTATCTCGCGCTCGATACGGCGCGCGACGACAGCCCGTTCGTCACCGACAAGGCAGGCGCCAAACTGACACCGAGCCCGCTCAAGGACGCGCGCGTGCGCCAGGCGATGTCGAAGATGGTCGACCGCCAGCTCCTGATCGATCGCATCCTGTCGGGTGCAGGTGCGGCCGCTGGCCAGCTCGTGCCCGAAGGCATCGGCGGCTACTCAGCCAATCTCAAGCCAGAAGCAATCGATCTCGCCGGCGCCAAGGCTCTGCTTGCCGAGGCGGGTTATCCTGACGGCTTCGGCATCACCGTGCATTCGTCCAACGACCGTTTCGCCGGCGATTCCGATGTCGGCCAGGCTCTTGGCCAGTTGTTTGCGCGTGGCGGTCTCAAGGTCAACGGCGTCGTCACGCAGCCTTACAGCGTCTATGTCGCGGCGGCCGGCAAGCAGGAATTCTCGGCCTTCGTCTTCTCCTTCGGCACCACGACCCCGTCTTCGGCGCCTGGCATGACCAATGTGCTGATGACGTTCGATAAGGAGGCTGGCACCGGTTCATTCAACCGGGCGCGTTATTCCAATCCCGCCTACGACGCCAAGATGAAGGAAGCCCTGGCCGAATTCGACGTCGACAAGCGCAATACGCTGCTCGCCGAAGCTGCCGACATCGCCTTCGGCGACGTCGCCATCATGCCGCTCTACTGGCCGGTGGTCACCTGGGCGAGCCGCGACGGCATCGCCTTCACCCCTTCCAAGGGCGAAGACACGCTCGCCACCTATGCCCATACGGCGAAGTAAGGCAGTCATGAAAGCAGCAGCCAAAACGATGGATGTCGCATCCTTGCCCGCAGCCGAGCCGGTGAGCCCCGGCGTCGTGGTCCACCGCGATGTGATGGTGGCGATGCGCGACGGTGTCAGGCTCGCTGCCGACATCTATCGTCCGGCAAATGACGGCAAGGCGTCGCAAGACGCCCTGCCCGTCATCCTGGAGCGGACCGCCTACGGCAAGGGCGAGCGCTCGCGTTCGGAAATCGAAATCGGCATGACAAAGCCGATGACCCGGGCCGAGGTCGCCAGCCACTTCGTTGGTCACGGCTATATCGTGATCTATCAGGATTGCCGTGGCCGCTACGGCTCGGAAGGCGAGTTCACCAAATACCTCGCCGAAGGCCGAGACGGCTACGACACGCTTGCCTGGATCGTCGAGCAAAGCTGGTCGAATGGCAAGATCGGCACGATGGGCCTTTCTTACGCAGCGCACACGCAAATGGCGCTGGCCTGCCTCAACCCGCCAGGCCTCGCAGCCATGGTGCTGGATTCCGGTGGCTTCTCCAACGCCTTTACCTGCGGCATTCGCCAGGGCGGCGCGTTTGAATTGAAGCAGGCGACCTGGGCCTACAACAACGCCCGCGAGAGCGTCACGGCAAAGCAGGACCCGAACCTGCTGCGCGCGCTGGAAGCTGAGGACGTCAGGAGCTGGTTCAACGCCATGCCCTGGTCCGAGGGGCGTTCGCCGGTGCGCTGGGTCCCCGAATACGAGGACTACCTGCTCGAGCAGTGGCGGCACGGCACCTTTGACGACTACTGGAAACAGCCCGGCATCTACGCCGCCGAAAGCTACGATACATTCCCGAATGTGCCCGTCGCGCTGCTGTCGAGCTGGTACGATGCTTACGTCAAGACTACCTTCGAAAACTATGAAGGCCTGGCGCGCGACCGGGACCGTCCCGTGGCGCTTCTCATGGGCCCCAATCTGCACGGCAACCGCAACGCCAGCTTCGCCGGCGATGTCGAATTCGGCACCGCAGCGCCCTTGGGCGGCAACGTCACCGAAAGCTGGTTGGAATTCCGCCGACGCTGGTTCGACCGGTGGATGAAGGGCGTCGACAACGGTGTTGAGGCTGAGCCCCGCGCCCGCCTGTTCCTGATGGGCGGTGGGTCGGGCCGCAAGACCACGGAAGGGCGCCTCGACCATGGCGGGCGCTGGATCGCCGCGCCGGATTGGCCGGTGCCGGCCTCAGAAGAAACGGTGCTGCACCTGCACGAAGATGGCAGCCTGTCGGCGGAGGCCCCTGCCCCCGGTGCTGCCCCGTTCGTTTATGACTTCGATCCGAAGAACCCGGTGCCGACGATTGGCGGTGCGTTGACCAGCGGCCAGCCGGTATTTGAAGGCGGTGGTTTTGATCAACGCGAGCAGGCTCGGTTCTTCGGCTGCGAGGACACCAATCTGCCGCTTTCGGCACGGCTTGACGTGCTGTCTTTCGAGACCGAGCCATTCGCAACAGATACCGCCGTCATTGGCCCGGTGACTGTCGAACTGTTCGCCGCTACCGACGGGCTGGACACCGACTTCACCGCCAAACTGATCGACGTCTATCCGCCGAGCGAGGACTACCCGACCGGCTTTACCATGATCCTGACGGACGGCATTTTCCGCTGCCGCTACCGCGATGGCTTCGACACGCCAAAACCTTGCGTGCCGGGCGAGGTGATGAGCATCACCATCGAACCCTTCGCCACGGCCAATCTGTTCAAGAAGGGCCACAGGCTTCGCCTCGACATATCCTCGAGCAACTTTCCGAAGTTCGACGTCAATCCCAACACCGGTGCCCCGGAAGGCCGCGGCCGCGCCAAGCGTGTCGCCCGCAACATGGTCTATTGTGACCAGGAACGAGCCTCGCGCATCAGGTTGAGGACACTTCCGGCAGCTATGCTGCAGGGGCTAGTCGAAACGTAGGCCGTACGATCCCGCGGCTTTTCGTCGCCAGGTCACGTCAGCTTTCGCTCACAAGCGTATCCACAGCGACCGCCTTTGGCCTGGGCTGCTTCGTCACTGACCCGTGCTGTTTGAGGCGGACGCCTGGTCCTTCATTTTCGGAGGAAAGCAAGAGCACCCCGCCTTGCATCAGCGCATCGACCAGCAAATTTTCGGTCGTGCGGTGCAGGGCGTGGCGATGGCATTCGAAATCCTTGATCGTGCTGCGCGACACTCCAGCGAGTGTTGCCAGCTGTTCCTGCGTCCAGTTGAGCAGGCCGCGCGCGGCCCTGCATTGCTCAGGAAGTAAATTCATCGAATGAAGCCTTGCCGGATCACCACAGAGTCAACCATAATGGGCGAGATCACGCAATAGTTCCCACCACCCAGATGAGTGCCCACGAAGAATGACAGACGAAACATCATTGATATGGATGATCGTCTTGCCTTTCGTGGGCAGTGCCATTGCTGCCCTGTTGCCTACCAATGCACGTAATGCCGAAGCCTGGCTGGCTGGGGCCATAACGCTCGTCACGCTGTTCCTGGCATCTGTCAGTTATCCGGCTGTCGCTGGCGGCGGTGCCATTCGCAGCACCATCGAGTGGATCCCCACGCTTGGTCTCAACCTGTCGCTGCGCATGGATGGCTTCGCCTGGCTATTTGCCATGATGATCAGCGGCATCGGGTTTCTCGTGGTACTGTATGCCCGCTACTACATGTCACCCGACGACCCGGTTCCAAGGTTCTTTTCGTTCTTCCTGGCTTTCATGGGCGCGATGCTCGGCGTCGTGCTTTCGGGCAACCTCATCCTGCTGGTGGTGTTCTGGGAGCTGACCAGCGTCTTTTCGTTCCTGCTCATCGGCTATTGGCACCACAACGCCAATGCCCGCGATGGCGCGCGCATGGCCTTGACCATCACCGGCATTGGCGGACTGGGACTTCTCGCCGGCGTCCTGCTCATTGGCCACATCGTCGGCAGCTACGATCTCGACCGCGTGCTCGCCTCGGGCGACCTCATCCGCTCGCACGATCTCTACGTGCCCGCACTTGTGCTCGTCTTGCTGGGCACCTTGACCAAGAGCGCCCAGTTCCCGTTCCATTTCTGGCTGCCCAACGCCATGGCGGCTCCCACGCCGGTGTCGGCCTATCTGCATTCGGCAACGATGGTGAAGGCCGGCGTGTTCCTGATGGCGCGGCTGTGGCCGGTGCTGGCCGGCTCCACCGAATGGTTCTGGATCCTCGGCTTTTGCGGAATGATGTCGCTTGCACTGGGGGCGTATTTCGCCATTTTCCAGCAGGACATAAAGGGCCTGCTCGCCTATTCGACGATCAGTCACCTGGGCCTGATCACGCTGCTGCTCAGCCTGGGCAGCCCACTGGGCGCTGTGGCCGCCATCTTCCACATGGTCAACCATGCCACTTTCAAAGCCTCGCTTTTCATGGCCGCCGGCATCATCGACCACGAATGCGGCACACGTGACATCCGTCGGCTGAGCGGGCTTTTCCGCTTCATGCCGATCACAGCGACCCTGGCAATGGTAGCAAGTGCCGCCATGGCGGGCGTTCCCCTGCTCAACGGCTTCCTGTCCAAGGAAATGTTCTTCGCCGAGGCGATCGAAACCCATGCGATCTCGGTGCTCGACACCGCCGCACCTTATGTTGCCGTGCTGGCAAGTACGTTCGCCGTCACCTACTCACTCCGGTTCATCCACGGCGTGTTTTTCGGTCCGCCACCCGCGGACTTGCCAAATCTGCCTCACGAACCGGCATTCCTGATGCGGTTTCCGATCCTGCTCCTGGTTGTCGCCTGCTTGCTCGTCGGAACCATTCCTGCCCTGACAATCGGACCATTCCTGCACACCGCTGTCACCTCTGTGCTCGGCGAGCGTACGCCCGAATACAGTCTGGCCATCTGGCACGGCTTCAACCTGCCCTTGCTGATGAGCGTCTTCGCGCTTGTTGCCGGTGTCATCCTCTATCTGAGCATCAAGAACTACCTGGCGCATTGTGAGGAAGGTCCTCCTTTCTTCCGCCGCCTCAAAGGCCAGCGCATCTTCGAACGCGCCATGGTCACCGTCTCTTGGCGTTGGGCGCGCTTTGTCGACTACCGCCTCGGTGCACGCCGGCTTCAGCCGCAGCTTCGCCTGTTAGTGACAGTGGCTTTCATTGCGGCGCTATGGCCGCTCTACAGCCTAGGCTTCGCGTCCGGCCGATTCACCTTGACGGGTGCCGATCCCGTCTTTGCCGGTGTCTGGGTACTTGGCATCGTTTGCGCCCTCGGTGCGGCCTATCAGGCGAAGTTCCATCGCCTTGCCGCCCTCATGCTCCTGTCGGGTGCCGGGCTTGTTACCTGCATCACCTTCGTCTGGCTTTCCGCGCCCGACCTCGCCATCACCCAGCTGCTGGTCGAGATCGTGACCACCGTGCTCATCTTGCTTGGCCTGCGCTGGCTTCCCCAGCGCGTCCAAGACGGCCACACCACCGCTGCCGCGGTCGTGGGCGCGCGGCTGCGCCGCTTCCGCGATCTTGCCATCGCGGTTTGCGTCGGCGGAGGTGTGACGCTGATTGCCTATGCGGTGATGACGCGCACGCAGCCGCCCACAATCGCCGACTACTTCCTGGAAAAGGCCTATAGCGAAGGCGGCGGACGCAATGTCGTCAACGTCATCCTGGTCGACTTCCGCGGCTTCGACACGTTCGGCGAAATCACCGTGCTCGCAATCGTGGCGCTCACGGTGTTTGCCTTGCTGCGCCGCTTCCGTCCTGCCTCCGACAGCGTCGATTCACCCGAACAGCAGCGCATCCAGACCGCCTTCGACGAGGCCCAGCCCGATCGCGAGACCGGCGAGACAATCATCGACTATCTGATGATCCCAGCCGTCATCATGCAGTGGATGTTTCCTGTCATCATCATGTTCGCCGCCTATTTGTTCTTCCGCGGCCACGACCTGCCCGGCGGCGGCTTTGCCGCCGGCATTGCCATGGCTGCGGCCTTTATCCTTCAATACATGGCGGCCGGAACAAAATGGGTCGAAGACCGGCTCAGGGTTTTGCCTGTCAGGTGGATCGGCCTTGGCTTGCTGTTGGCGGCTTTCACCGGTGCCGGCTCCTGGCTGTTCGGCTATCCCTTCCTGACCTCGCATGCGCGCTACGTCGACCTGCCGCTGATCGGCGAGATACCGTTGGCCAGCGCCATATTCTTTGATCTCGGCGTGTTCTCGCTGGTGGTCGGCGCAACCGTGCTCATGCTGATCGCCCTTGCCCACCAGTCGATCCGCCGGCACCGCGTCGCCCGCACCATGGCTGCCGCAGAGGAGGAGAACGCCTGATGGAACTGATCCTCGCCATTGGAATTGGCGTCTTTGTCGGCTCGGGCGTGTGGCTTTTGCTGAGGCCGCGCACCTATCAGGTCATCATCGGGCTCTCGCTCATCGCTTATGGCGTCAACCTCTTCATCTTTTCGATGGGCAGGCTGCAGATCAACGCAGCGCCCGTGCTGGCGTCCGGCACCGTCAATCCTGCCGACTTTACCGATCCGATCCCGCAAGCTTTGGTCTTGACCGCCATCGTCATCGGCTTTGCCACCACGGCCCTGTTTCTGGTCCTGCTTCTGGTTTCGCGCGGCCTCACCGGCAGCGACCATGTCGACGGACGGGAGCCCAACTGATGGCGTGGGCAAACCACCTTGTGATCGCACCGATCCTGCTGCCGCTGGTCACAGGCGCCTTCCTGCTTTTGTTCGACGAGCGCCGCCGTGCCCTCAAGGCAATGGTCAGCCTCTTTGCGACGCTGGCCTTGCTGGTCATTGCCACCATCCTCGTGACCCAGGCCGCTACGGCGGCCAACACCGTCTACCTGCTCGGCAACTGGAAAGCGCCTTTCGGCATCGTTCTGGTGCTCGACCGGCTGTCGGCGCTGATGCTGGTGCTGACATCGGTACTGGCGATGGCGGCGCTGATCTTTTCGCTCGCCCGCTGRCACAAGAGCGGCCCGCATTTCCATACGCTGTTTCAGTTCCTGCTGATGGGATTGAACGGCGCCTTCCTCACCGGCGACCTGTTCAATCTCTTTGTCTTCTTCGAGGTGTTCCTGGCCGCTTCCTACGGCCTGATCCTGCACGGATCGGGGTCGCTCAGGGTCAAGGCGGGCCTGCATTACGTGGTGATCAATCTTGCTGGCGCTTCGCTGTTCTTGATCGGCGTCAGCCTGATCTACGGTGTCACCGGCACGCTCAACATGGCCGACCTCGCCGTCCGCATTCCCATGGTCAGCGCAGATGACCGCATGTTGCTGGAAGCTGGTGCTGCGATCCTCGGCATCGCTTTTCTGATAAAAGCAGGCATGTGGCCGCTCGGCTTCTGGCTGCCCACCGCCTATAGCGCTGCAGCAGCCCCGGTGGCGGCGATTTTTGCCATGCTGAGCAAGGTCGGTATCTATATCCTGCTGCGCCTGTCGCTGCTGTTGTTCGGCATGGATGCCGGCGCCTCCGCTGGCTTCGGCGAGCCCTGGCTGCTTTATGGCGGCATGACCACCATCGCCTTCGGCGCCATCGGCGTTTTGGCATCGCAGGCCATGGGGCGCCTCGCCGGCTCCTATGTGCTGGTGTCATCCGGCACGCTGCTTGCGGCCATCGGCATGTCCAATGTCTCGGTCACCTCGGGCGCGCTGTTTTACATGGTCAGTTCCACGCTGACGATCGCGGCTTTCTTCCTGCTCATCGAGCTGGTCGAGCGCGCCCAGGACCCGGCCGCCGACGTTCTCGCCGTCACCATGGAAGCTTATGGCGACGACATGGACGAGGAAGAGGAGGAAGACGAAATCGGCGTCGCCATTCCAGCGACCCTCGTCATCCTGGGCATCTGCTTCACGGGCACGGCCCTGC
>NZ_JBFUIP010000088.1:0-22994 GCF_056401815.1 Aminobacter sp. P4_D5
GTCATGTCCATGCCGCCCGAAATCGAGACCAGAACACCCCTGGCGCCCTTCATCGAGTTTTCGTCGAGCAACGGATTGGCGATCGAGGCCTCGGCTGCCTTCCTGGCCCGGTCTTGGCCACTGCCCACGCCGGTGCCCATCATGGCGCGGCCCATGTCGCGCATCACCGTCTTCACGTCGGCGAAGTCAAGATTGATCAGGCCTTCCTTGGTAATGAGGTTGGTGATGCAGCTGACGCCCGAATAAAGAACCCGGTCGGCCATGCCGAACGCATCCTCAAAGGTCGTCTTTTCCGTCGCGATGCGGAACAGGTTCTGGTTCGGAATGACGATTACCGTATCAGCGGCCTGGCGCAGAAGCTCGATGCCCTGCTCGGCCATCTGCATGCGGCGCTTGCCTTCGAAGGTGAAGGGTTTTGTGACGATCGCAACGGTCAGGATGCCCGCCGCCCGCGCCGCGCGCGCGATCACAGGTGCAGCACCGGTTCCGGTGCCGCCGCCCATGCCGGCGGTGACGAAGCACATATGCGTGCCGGCGAGCTGGTCCATGATCTCGTGGATCGATTCTTCAGCCGCGGCCTGGCCAATCTCGGGCAACGAGCCCGCACCCAGGCCTTCGGTCGCCACAGCGCCCAGCTGGACCAGCCTTGTGGCCTTCGACATCGTCAGCGCCTGGGCATCGGTATTGGCGGCGATGAACTCGGTGCCTTCCAGGCCCTCGGTGATCATGTTGTTGACGGCGTTGCCGCCGCCGCCGCCGACACCGATAACGGTCAGCTTCGGCCTCATTTCCGAGATTTCAGGTTTCTTGGAAGTGCTCATGGTTCCGTTTCCTGCGCAGCGCCCCTGCCCGAATCGGACTGGCTCAGGGAATCAGATTGATCGGGAAGCTGCAAGGAATAGCCTGCGGATTGCGGCTTTAAACCGGCAAACTCAGATTTTGCGGTGGAAAGGCATGGTCGCGGGGTGCGGCACTTTTGGCCGCCCGCACGGCTACGCAGCAGCGCAGGCGTGCGGGCCATCGCCTAAAACGACTTTGCCGCCTCATCGATCAGCGCGGCAACCTCTTTGGGATGCGAAGCCAGCGAGGCGTGGCTTGCGTCAAGTGTGATGGTCTTGCGCGTCTTCATGCGGTCGGCCATCCACTGCTCGGTCTCGGGCGGGATCATGTGGTCGCGGCTTGAGACCTGATACCAGCTCGGCTTGCTGTGCCATGCCGCCGGCCCCGACTTGTCCTCGAAGCAGCGCCCGGATATCGGCTTTTGCGTCACCGCCATCACCAAAGCATCGGTCTCGCTCAGATCCTGGCCGAAACTCTGGCGGAAGCTGTCTTGGGCCAGCCACAGGAAGCCGTCCTTGTCGGGGCGGATGCTTGCGGCACCTGACGGTGGCTCGCGCCGGGCAAAGATGCTGCCCAGGCTGTCGCCTTCATCGGGCGCGAAGGCAGCGATATAGACCAGCCCGGCAACGTTTGGCGCATGACCCGCACCGGTGATCACCGCCCCGCCATAGGAGTGGCCGACCAGCAGCGTCGGTCCGTCCTGGGCGGCGGCGAGCTTGGTGGTGCGTTCGATATCGTCGGCCAGCGACGTCAGCGGGTTCTGTACCGCGGCGAGCTTGTAGCCCTTGGCGTGGAGCAGCGGAATGACGTGACGCCAGTGCGAGGCATCGCCCCATGCGCCGTGGACCAGAACGATATTCTTTACCGATGGCATGACCAGTCTCCTTCTTCGATTGAATTCGAGCCGTTTGCGTCCGGTGGCAGGTCGTCTTTGGTGGAAGGACCAATGCGGGCCGTTGCAGCGAGCATCGGCTAATCTGATTTTGCCTTGTGACGACCAAGCGACGCCGAGCCTATTCCCGCGCGATCCCGGCGTCGATGCATTGTCTGGCCCGAGACCGAAACAAAAAAGTGATGCGATCGACGCACACGGCACCTGCCTGCCTGACAGGCAAAGGTAGTGGTCATCACCATACATTGTGCATATATATGGAGCAAATGGTGATGGAGCCTGCAACGTCATGACAACAACCTGGTCACCTTCTGTCTCGAAGGCCGGCGGGCCGCTCTATTTGGCAATTGCAGACGCCCTTTCGACCGATATCGCGGCGGGCCGGCTGCCTGCCGGATTTCGCCTGCCGCCCCAGCGCACGCTCGCCGACCAGCTCGGCATCGACTTCACGACCGTGAGCCGCGCCTATGCCGAGGCACGCAAGCGCGGGCTGGTCGAGGGACGCGTCGGCCAGGGCACCTATGTCCGGGCACAACGCCCGGTAGGTGCGTCGGCTGCGGTCACCGGCATCATCGACATGAGCATGAACCTGCCGCCGCGTTTCAATGATCCCGAACTGGCGGCCAAGATGTGGGACGGCATCACCGAACTCAGAGCCGGCGACGGGCTCGACCTTCTGATGCGCTATCAGGAGGCCGGGGGCACGTCGCGCGACAGAGCCGCCGGTGCCATGTGGCTCGCGCCCCGCCTCGGCGACATCGGCCCTGGCCGCTTGATGGTCTGTCCCGGCGCCCAGGGCGCGCTGCTGGCGCTGATCGGCGCGCTGGCAGCACCTGGCGAGACGATCTGTGCCGAGGCACTGACCTATCCCGGCCTGCTGGCAGTTGCCGAGCATCAGCGCATCGCGGTCGCCGCTGTCACGATGGACGCGCAAGGCCTTGTTCCAGACGCGTTTGAGGAAATCTGCCGCGAACGCGCGCCGAAACTGCTTTATTGTACGCCGACGCTGCACAACCCGACGACGGCGACGCTGTCGCTTGCCCGGCGCGAGCGTATCATTTCGATCGCGCGCCAGTACAATGTGCTGATCGTCGAGGACGATGCCTACGGCGCCCTGCCAGTCCATCCGGCGGCGACCTTGGCAGCACTTGCGCCCGACATCGTCTACCACATCGCCGGCCTCGCCAAATGCGTGGCACCGGCTTTGCGCATAGCCTATGTGGTGGTCCCGCAAGGGCGCACCACAGCCCATCTGGCAGGCGCGATCCGCGCCACAGCCGGCATGGCCTCGCCGCTGACTGCGGCTGTCGCGACGCGCTGGATCGAAAATGGCGTTGCCCTCTCCGTCCTGGCAGCGATCAGGGCCGAGGCAAGGCAGCGCCAGGCCATTGTGTCGAGCATTCTGCCGGCAAAGCTGGTTCAGGCCAACCCCGAGGGCTTCCATGTCTGGCTCAAGCTTCCCGGCCATTGGAACCGCAGCGATTTTGCCGCGCGCTTGCGCTCGGCCGGGATCGGCGTCGTCACCAGCGACGCCTTTTCAGTCACGGGTCCGGCGCCTGAAGCCGTGCGGCTTGGGCTGGGAGCTGCCCCTGATCACGCGTCGCTTTCGGCAAGCCTGGAGACGGTTGCCGACCTGCTTGCCCAGCAGTCGACCATGTCGCCCATGGTGGTGTAGCGCTGGCCAAAATGATCAGCGTTCAACCCGCAGCTCGTAGGTGAATTCGTCGCTTGATCGTCCTTTGAAATGATCCGCATTTCTTTTCAGGCCGATCTGTCGAAAATGCAGGGATTCCAGGAGCATTCTGGAAGCTACATTGAGCGTATCGATCTCCGCCACAAACCGCGCGAGGTTGTGGACCGAGACGAGATGATCCATGACGGCAATGCACGCCTCCCGTGCGATGCCTTGCCGACGGTTTGGCGCGAAGGTCTGATAGGCGAGCATGGCCGAACGCTCGGTGATGTCGACGGTGGCCTGCACCGAACAGACCAGAGAGCCATCCTTTTGGGCCCTTCCGAACCAGTTCAGCCATATCTGATTGGCAGGGGCGTTGGTCAGGACATGACGGTAACGTTCAGCCAGTTTTACGATACCGGCCGGAGGATCTTGCGGTACATGGACATAAAGTTCGGGGTCGTTGAGGTGCTCAAAGCAAAGCTCGGCATGCTCGACCCGTAGTGGCTCAAGAATGAGCCGTGACGTCTCGATCACGATCCCCTTATCTGGATGCTCGTTCAACCGCTATCCTCCGGTACACTGCGCTATTCTTTAAACCGCAGGGACCCTGCTGGCCGGCATCGGCCCGCTGAAACGCTCGACCCGGCCCATCCCAAGGATTTCACTGAGCGAGGTCTCATCGCTGACACGGCGGAACATGCCGGGCGACATCCATCGGGCGTGTCCGTCGACATTCGGTGCGCCGCGCCCGGTGYGGACGTCGTCGATCCACAGCGTGCGGGTCTCAAGCGAGATGCGGGTCAGGCCGGTCGAATTCGGCACGCCGGCATGGGCGTGCGCGCTGGAAAACGCGATGATCTCGCCCGGTGAAATGACCACGGGCGTCGCGTCTGTGACTTCCAGCTCCTCGGTCAGATGTGGGATAGCCGAATCCGCATCGACGGCGTTGCGCCCACCAGTTTTTGATCGCTCCAACAGCGCGGCGAGGTCGAAGTCGGCGCTGGTGTTGGCTACCGGACGATCCCATAGCGACGGATAGATCGCAAAGGTGCGGCCTTCGGTGATGTCGTAGATCGGCGCCCACCAGTTGGTCTGGGCGTAAAGATTTGAGCCCCAGGTATCGCGGTGGAAGGCGATGGTCGCGGTGGTGCGCGCACGCGGAACAACAGCCCCTCGGTCCTGATGCGGCTGGAACCTGAGATAGAGGCTGTCGCGGGCAAGCCCGTCCGCTTCCAAGCCGATTGCCTCGAACAGATCACGCCACAGGCGCTTGACCTCGGGCGAACGCGCGAAGTCGCGTTGGCGTTGCGCAAAGCTCTCAGTCTGCTCCTGATGCGACAGGTGCCGGTGGATCTCGACCGGCACGAAGGGCGCGAACGCGTCCTCCAGGAAAGCCTGGGTGAACGCTGCGAGCTCGCGCATCGGCTTCAGCTGGTCGAAGCGCAGCACATCGCCGGCATAGATCTTGTCATGAAAAACGCGCTGGTCGAGCGCCTGGGCGACATCGGTGTACATGCTATTTCCGTAATCCGGGGTTCAGACGGTCAGGCCAGCCATGCCCATCAGGAAGCGGAACAGATAAGCGATCACGCCAAGCCCCAGCACGCTGGCGGCCCAGATGAGGACCAGCCAGCCGATCCGCTTCGGCCAGGAAGGCGGCGCTTCGGAGGGGATTGCCATCAGTGATAACCCTCACCTGCCTTCACCTTGCCGCGGAAGACGTAATAGGACCAGGCGGTGTAGGCCAGGATGAAGGGGATGATGAACAGCGCGCCGACCAGCGTGAAGCCCATGCTTTGGGCCGGGGCCGCTGCCTCGCGGATCGTGATGTCGGGCGGGATGATGTTCGGCCAGAGGCTGATGCCAAGCCCGCTATAGCCGAGAAACAGCACGAACAGGGCCAGCAGGAACGGCGCGACATGCGGCGTACCTTGCAGCGAGCGCAGGATCAGCCAGCTGCTGACCAGCACCAGCACCGGCACCGGCGAGAAGAAGACAATGTTGGGGAAGCTGARCCAACGCTCGGCAATGTTTGGGTGGGCAAAGGGTGTCCACAGGCTGACGATGCCGATGACGGCGAGCAGGATCAAGGTGATCGGCCGCGCCAGCGCCACCATGCGATCATAAAGCGCGCCTTCGGTCTTGATGATCAGCCAGGTGCTGCCGAGCAGCGCGTAGGCGACGATCAAGCCGAGCCCGGTGAAAAGGCTGAAAGGTGTGATCCAGTCCAGCGCGCCGCCCGTATAGGAACCGTTTTCCATCGGAAACCCGTTGAGGAACGCGCCGAGCGACACGCCCTGGAAGAAGGTCGCGACATAAGAGCCGCCGGTAAAGGCCTTGTCCCAGAACGGCTTGTGGTGCTCGTCGGCCTTGAAGCGGAACTCGAAGGCGACGCCGCGCCAGATCAGGCCGAGCAGCATCAGCACCAGCGGCAGATAAAGCGCGCTGAGGATGGTGGCATAGGCAAGCGGGAAGACCGCCATCATCGCCGCACCGCCGAGCACCAGCCAGGTCTCATTGCCGTCCCACACCGGGGCGACGGTGTTGACCATGGTGTCGCGGTCCTCGCGGTCGCGGACGAAGGGGAACAGGATGCCGATGCCGAGATCGAAACCGTCCATGATGACATACATCATCAGGCCAAAGGCAATGATGACAGCCCAGATTACGGGAAGATCGATTCCCATGGTTTCAGCCTTTCCTGTGCTGGTAGGTCGGCGCGGACATGTGCTCCGACGCGGCGGACAGCGGACGCGAGGGGCGTCCTGAGCCAAGCGGCTCGCCTTCGACGGGCTCGCCTTCGTCGTCTTCCGGACCTTTGGCGACCAGCTTCAGCATGTAGCTGGTGCCGATGCCGAAGACGAAAAAGTAGACCACGATGAAGACGATGAGCGTGGTGCTCATTGCCAGCGCAGAATGGTTCGACACGGCGTCCTTGGTGCGCATCACGCCATAGACGATCCAAGGTTGGCGGCCGATCTCGGTGGTGAACCAGCCAGCAAGAATGGCGATCAAGCCGGTTGGCCCCATCACTGCGGCGAAGCGAAGGAACAGGTTCGTCTCAAACATCCTGCCGCGCCACCTGAGCCACAGCCCCCAGACGCTGAGCAGCAGCATCAGCATGCCGAGGCCCACCATGATGCGGAAGCTCCAGAACACGATCGTCGCGTTCGGCCGATCTTCCTTGGCGAACTCCTTGAGACCGGGGAACTGGCCGTACAAATCGTGGGTGAGGATAAGGCTGCCAAGATACGGGACCTTCAGCGCAAAACGCGTCGTCTCGGCTTCCATGTCCGGCCAGCCAAAAAGTGTCAGCGGTATGGATTCGCCGGGTTTGTTTTCCCAATGGCCTTCAAGGGCAGCAATCTTGGCGGGCTGGTGCTTCAGCGTGTTGAGGCCGTGCAGATCGCCGATGAAAATCTGGATGGGCGCCGAGACGAGCAGCATCCACATCGCCATCGACAGCATGGTGCGGACGCGACGGTTGTCGTTGCCGCGCAGCAGGTGCCAGGCGCCCGAAGCACCGACGAACAGCGCCGTGGCGAGGAATGCCGCCACCGTCATATGCGCCAGGCGGTAGGGGAAGGAGGGGTTGAAGATCACCTCGAACCAGTTCACCGGCACGACGATGCCGTTGATGATCTCGAAGCCCTGCGGGGTCTGCATCCAGCTGTTGGAGGCAAGAATCCATGTCGCCGAGATCAGCGTGCCAAGCGCCACCATCAGTGTCGCGAAAAAATGCAGTCCTGGCCCGACCTTGTTCCAGCCGAACAGCATCACGCCAAKAAAGCCGGCCTCGAGGAAGAAGGCGGTGAGCACTTCATAGGCGAGCAAGGGGCCGGTGACAGAGCCGGCAAAGGCCGAGAAATAACTCCAGTTGGTGCCGAACTGGTAAGCCATGACCAGGCCCGAGACGACGCCCATGGCGAAGTTGACGGCGAAGATCTTCGACCAGAAATGGTAGAGGTCGCGATAGACCGTGTCGCGCTTCCACAACCACAGACCTTCCAGCACAGCGAGGTAACTTGCGAGGCCGATGGTGATTGCGGGGAAGATAATGTGGAAGGAGATGGTAAAGCCGAACTGTATGCGGGCCAGTTCGAGTGCTGTCAGGCCGAACATTGAAGACCTCTCTTGCATGCACAATCGGCTTGCGCGCGATTGGTGGTCTAGGCTGATACTCGTCAGGTATTGCTCACGCCCTGCAATAGACCCCCATCTTGATCTGCGCAGCGCGCAAAGTCGACGCACCCCCACTGACATTTTGCCCCATGCGGCGGACCGGCACAGGACGAGAGAGCTATTTCCATACAATTGGTCCATTCAATCATAATTGATAGGAGTGTATGCGGATTATATGCAAATCCGTCTTGCCGACAAGGGAGAAGCGCCCTATGTGTGAACGCGATAGAGCGCCTTGCCCTGTGGCGCTGCCCGCGTGTTCGCGACCCGCCAAAGGAGGCGCGTATGTTACAGTCCAGATATAAGGCGGAAGGGTTCACCCCGACCGACAACCCGATGAAAACCGGCATTCAGGGGCTTTGCCCTCGCTGCCAAATGGGTCATCTGTTCACAGGGTTTCTGAAGCTCGCGCCGAGCTGCGAAGTCTGTGGTCTCGACTATTCTTTCGCCGATCCCGCCGACGGTCCGGCCTTTTTCGCCATGACAATCGCGGCTGTGCCCGCACTGGCTTTCGGGGTCTGGCTCCAGATGGAGTTTGGCCTGCCGCTTTGGGGACATCTGTTCATCACCTTGCCGCTCACCGTGCTGAGCTGCATGGCTTTACTTCGGCCGCTCAAGGGCTGGCTGGTGTGCTCGCAATACTTCCACAAGGCGGAGGAAGGCTCGATCGACTTCGATTGGCACGCTAAGGCCAAGGGCAAGCAGCAGAACGGCGAGACGCCGGCTGCCTGATCAGGCGCGTGGCTGTATGGCCGCCTCGACGAAAGCCGAGACGGCCTCGACATAGTGCTCTATGGTCGTGCCGCGCTTGCGATATTTGGCCCGCTTCACATACCAATCCTGCAATAATGGCTTGATCAGCGACGCCGTCAGGTCGATGTCGGCGACGGCGAATTGGCCGCTGGCCGCTCCTTGCCGCAGCACTGCGGCAAATATCTCTTCGGTCGCGGCCTCGCTGTCGACCGCCATCCGGCGTTCGGCGGCCGGAAATGATTTTGCTTCCATATAGGCAAAGACGAACCAAGGCTGCATCGCCTCGGTCAGGCGGATATGCGTCTCGATCAGCCATTTGAGATGGCCAAGCGGATCGGCGGCGATACCCTCCGACACAGCCCCCAGAACCTCGTTCACCGTTGTCGACACCTCGCCCAGGATCATCGACAGCAGCGTCGTCTTGTTGTCGAAGTAAGAATAGAGCCCGCCCATGCTGAGACCGGACGCTTGCGCCAAGTCGCGCAGGCTGGTGGCATGAAACCCTTGCTTGTTCGACAGCTTCAGCGTCGCCTCGATGATGCGGGCGAGATTGGCGACCGCGACATGCGGCTTCTGCACGCGCACGGTGTCGCGATGCCGTTCGAGGATACGCGCACATAGCGCCTCCGTCGAAAATGCGGCCGTCAACTGCCTGTGCCCTGCTAAGTTCAATCTGGCTCCTATCGTCCGCGACATGCTTGTGCAGCATCATCCGTGCCGAGATATCAGCAATTGGACAGTTGCAAAAGGGGAGGTAGGCGAATAAAGAAAACGAGCGCTCGCTCGATTTTTGAGGTGATCACTGATGCCGTTCAACAATCTCAAGGGAAAATCCGCCCTCATCACCGGAGCCTCGGGCGGGCTAGGCCTGCATTTCGCCGAACTGCTCGCAAGCCAAGGTATTGCCGTCACGCTCGCCGCGCGCCGACGCGAGGCACTGAACGAAGCTTGCGCCAGCATCGCAGCTTCAGGCGGCCAAGCCAGCGCGATCCAGATGGACGTTACCGACAGCGCCTCGGTGGCGGCGGCACTGGCGGGCAAAAGCTTCGACATATTGATCAACAATGCCGGCATTTCAGGCGCAGCTCGCGCGCTTGACCTCGACGAGGCCGAATGGGATCGCGTGCTCGACACCAACTTAAAGGGTGTGTTTGTCGTTGCCCAGGCGGTGGCGCGCGGAATGAAAGCGTCCGGCCGGGGCGGGGCGATCGTCAACATCGCCTCGATCCTCGGCCACCGTGTCGCCGGCAATCTCAGCGCCTATGCTGCCTCCAAGGCAGGCGTGATCCAGCTGACCAAGGCTTTGGCACTCGAATGGGCGCGCGAGGGCATTCGCGTCAATTCACTGTGCCCCGGCTATATCGAGACTGACATCAACCGCGAGTTCTTTACCTCTGCTGCCGGACTTGACCTCATCAAGCGCATTCCGCAGCGCCGGCTCGGCCAGCCGGGAGAGCTCGACGGCGCGTTGCTTTTGCTCGCTTCCGCCGCCGGCAGCTACATCACCGGCTCGTCGATCGAGGTCGACGGCGGCCATCTCGTTTCATCATTGTGAGTGCCGTCATGAATTTCGACATCCCCGCCCGCGTTGAAGACTATCGCACCCGCATCGCCGATTTTGTGGCGCGCGAGATGCTGCCCGTGGAGGCCGACAAAGCGTCCTATGACGAGCATGGCAACATCGCCCTGCCGCTGCTCGAAACTCTTCGCGCCAAGGCAAGGGCCGCCGGCCTGTGGTGCCTCCAGCTCAAGCCGGAGACCGGTGGTGCTGGCCTCGGCAAGATGGGCATGGCGGTCTGCTACGAGGAGATGAACCGATCGATCTTCGGCCCGGTCGTCTTCAATTCGGCGGCGCCCGACGATGGCAACATGATGGTGCTGGAAGCGCTCGGAATGCCCGAGCAAAAGGAAAAATGGCTGAAGCCGATCGTCGAGGGCAAGGTGCGCTCAGCCTTCGCCATGACCGAGCCGCATCCCGGCGGCGGCTCAGACCCGTCGATGATCGCCACCCGTGCCGAGAAGCGCGGCGACAAATATGTCGTCACCGGCCGCAAATGGTTCATCACAGGCGCGGAAGACGCCAGCCACTTCATCCTGATCGCCCGGACCTCCGATGATCCGCGCAACGGACTGTCGGCGCTGATGTTCCACAAGGACCAGCCCGGCTGGCAGATCACGCGCCGCATCGAGATCATGGGCCCGGAGGAGCATGGCGGCCATTGCGAGCTGGAATTTGACGGGCTCGAAATTCCTGTCGAAAACCTGCTTGCCGGCGAGGGCAGGGGCATGAAGGTCACCCAGGTGCGGCTTGGGCCGGCACGCCTGACCCATTGCATGCGCTGGCTCGGCCTGTCCAAGCGCTGTGTCGAGATCGCGCGCGCCTATGCCGCCGAGCGCTACGGTTTCGGCGTCAGGCTCGCCGACCGCGAGAGCATCCAGCTCAAGCTCGGCGATCTCGCCATGCGCATCGAGATCGGCCGCATGCTGGTGATGAAGGCGGCGTGGGAGCTCGACCGCGGCAGCTTCGCCCGCAAGGAAGTGTCGATGGCTAAGGTGCAGGTCGCCAACGTGCTGCATGACGCCGCTGACGTGGCGATCCAGATCAACGGCGCGCGTGGCTATTCGAAGGACACGGTGCTCGAATGGATCTACCGTTATGCGCGCCAGGCGCGGCTGGTCGATGGTGCCGACGAAGTGCACAAGATGGTGCTGAACCGTTTCCTCAACGAAGAAGGCTCGGACTTCTGGCACTGGAATGTCGAAGGCGAGGCGAAGGCTTGATGGCTGGGGACGACAAGGTTCAGGGCAATGCGGACTTCGATCCGGCGGCGCTGGCAGACTTCCTCACAGGACGCTTCGGCGAGGGGAAGATGACGCTCGAACGAATTGGCGGCGGCCAGTCCAACCCGACCTATTTCGTCGATTTCGGTGCGCGCAGCATGGTGCTGCGCAAGAAGCCGGCCGGGCCGATCCTGCGCGGGGCACACGCCATCGACCGCGAATTCCGCGTGCTCGAAGCGCTGGCGCCAACCAATGTGCCGGTGCCGAAGCCGGTGCTATATCATGACGGCGACACGCCGCTTGGCACGCCGTTCTATCTGATGGAGCGGCTCGAAGGCCGCGTTTTCCATGACTGCTCGCTTCCGGGCATGTCGCCCGACGAGCGGCGCGGCATCTATCTCGGCATGGCCGAGGCGATGGCCAAGCTGCATGCTGTACGCCCGGAGGATGTTGGCCTTGGCGACTATGGCAAGCCGGGCAATTATTTCGAGCGCCAGATCGGTCGCTGGACAAGACAACTCAGGGAATCGCCGAGCGAACGAATCCCTGCACTGGAGGCTGTCGCAGACTGGCTGCCGCAGAACATGCCGGCGGACGATGGGCGCGTGTCGATCGCGCATGGCGATTTCCGGTTGGGCAATCTGCTGTTTCACCCTGAAAAACCCGAGGTGATCGGCATCCTCGATTGGGAACTGTCGACGCTCGGCCATCCGCTCGCCGATCTCGGCTTCTGCTCGATGACCTGGCATTCCTCGCCCAACGAATATGGCGGCATCCTTGGCCTCGACATTGCAGCGCTCGGCATTCCGAGCCAGCGTAAATTCCTTGACCATTATTTCGCCCATGCGGCCCCCACCGCACCGCTCGAACGCTTCCATCTGGTATTTTCGCTGTTTCGTTTTGCCGTGATCTTTGTCGGCATCGCTGACCGGGCGCGCGCCGGCAACGCGGCTGCGACCGATGCTGCCGATGTTGCGCCGCTGGCCGGTCGCTTTGCTGCGCGAGCTATGGAGATCATCGACGGCGCCCGACCCTGGTGAGGCGGCATTGAAACGAAAGAGCCCGCGATTTCGCGGGCTTTTTTGTACATTTGACTTGGCTATGTCCTACTGCACCAGCATTCCGGCTGGATCGAAGCCTGGTTTTACACGCCTGACAATGTCGGCGGTGATGCGTGCCGAGCCGGCTGACATGGTCCAGCCCATATGGCCATGGCCGACATTGAACACCATGTTGGCAAAGCGCCCGCCGCGTCCGAAGATCGGCGTGCCCTCGGGCGTCATCGGCCTGAGGCCTGCCCAATATTGCGGTCGGGCGTAGTCGGCGCCGTTGGGGAAAATGTCGCGAATGGCCGCCAGCATGTGGCGGAAATCCTCGGGCTTGTGCGAGCGGTCGAAGCCAGCGAATTCGGCGGTTGCCGTCACGCGCATGCGGTCGCCGAAGCGGGCATAGGCGACGAGATTGTCCTCATCGACGCCACCCACGGTGGGCGGAAGATTGGTGGCCTCGACCGGCATCGTCACCGAATAGCCCTTGATCGGATAGACCGGCAGCGACACCCCGAGCCGGCGGGCGAAATCGGGCGCGAACACGCCAAGGCAAAGCACGAATTCATCCGCAGCCACCGAGCCTTTGGAGGTGGTGACGCGGGCAATGCGGTCGCCGCTGGTCTCGAAACCCTTGACCTCGGTGTCGAACATGAACTTGACGCCGAGCTTTTCGGCACAATGACGAGCGAGATTCCGGGTGAAGACATGCGCATCGCCGCTGCCGTCGGATGGGCAGTAGACCGCACCGGCGAACTTGTCCGTCACCTTGGCCAGTGCCGGGTCGATGCGTGCAGCTTCATCGGGTGAGACGGCGCGCAGTTCCAGCCCTTCCTCAGACAGGATGCGTGTGTTGGCGGAACCCCGCGCGAAGGATTCAGGCTTGCGGTAGAGATAGAGCAGGCCTCCGTCGAGGCCGTGATAGTCGACGCCGGTATCCGCGACGATGCCTTGCAGGCGATCCTGCGAATAGCGGCACAGACGCACCTTGCGCTTGGTGTTGGTGCGCGCCTTCTCGGCCGTGCAGTTCATCAGGAATTTCCACGACCACGACCACAGCCGTGGATCGAGGCTTGGCTTGAAACGCAGCGCCTGGCTGTCGTCGAACAGCGAGCGGAGCAGGATGCGCGGCGCCTTGGGCGACGACCAGGTGTAGGCGTGACCGGGTGCGATAAGCCCGGCATTGGCAAAGCTGGTTTCGCCCGCCGCTTCGGAAAGCCGGTCGATGACCGTCACCTCATGCCCGTCGCGGGCAAGCTCATAGGCGGTGGTGACGCCGACAACTCCGGCGCCGAGCACGGCAACGCGCATCCCAAAAATCTCCGTGATTATGCCGTTGCCGCTCAGAGAGCGGCGATGACGGCGATCTCGACCGTGAATTGCGGCGCGGCGAGCTTGGATTCGACGGTTGCGCGGGCGGGAGCGCTGTCCTTGGCGACCCAGGCGTCCCACACGGCGTTCATCTCGGCAAAGCCTGCGATGTCGGCGAGCCAGATGGAAGCGGAGAGGACCTTGGTCTTGTCGGTACCGGCCTTGGCCAGCACGGCGTCGATGCGGTCGAGGATGTTCTTGGTCTGGGCGGTGACACTTTCGCCGGCGGCGTCGAGCGCGACCTGCCCCGATACATAGACGGTGTTGCCGTGGACGACGGCCTGGCTCATGCGCGGGCCAACGTCAATTCGGGTGATGTTGCTCATGGTCTCATACTCCAGGTTTGGTTCGATTGCGTCGGCACTATATGTCGACACAAGTGTATCCACAAGAGGATTGTGGACTGCACTTTGTCGTGGCATTAGTTCGCCAATGCGAGCCTGCCACGCGGGCTCAACCAACAGACAGCCCGACTGAAGACGGAGCGCAGGTGCAAAAGACAGCCAAGCCGAAGAAGACGGGACGCGCCGCCGACAGCGTCGAAAAGGTCTATGACGCGGTCAAGGAACTGGCGGTCGAGTACCGCTTCAAGCCCGGCGAGCGTGTCAATGAGGTTGAGCTGGCGACCAAGCTTGGTGTGTCGCGGACCCCGGTGCGTGAAGCGCTCAACCGGCTGGCACGTGACGGTTTCATGAGTTTTGTTCCCAATCGTGGCTTCTATGCCCGCGATATCACGCCTGAAGGGGTGCGGGAACTGTACGAATTGCGCGCCGCGATCGAACGGGCGGCATTCCGGCTTGCCTGCGAGCGGGGCACCGATGCCGAGCTTGGCGAGACCATCGCGATTTGGCAAAACAACAGCAATCTCGGTCCGACAACCGACTGGGCCAAGGTGGCCGAGGCCGACGAGGCGTTTCACATCGCCATCGTCACCTTGTCCAAGAACGGGCGGATGCTCAACGCGCTGGAAGGCGTCAACTCGCTGATCCGCTTCTTTCGCCGCATCGATCTCGAGAGCAACCGCCGCCGCGGCGGCACCTATGACGAGCACGCGGCGATCATCGACTGCCTCAGGCGCCGCGACGGCGAGGCCGGTGGCGAGCTCATCGAACGCCACATCACGTTAAGCTCCGCGCATGCGGTCGAGGTGACCAAGGAAGGGCTGGCGCGGATCTTCTTCGGTCGGCCCGAGTAGCTTTCCGCAACTTGCATCTGTCGCCGCGAAGCGCAGGAAATGCGCGGCGCGGCATCGAGACTTGCTTGGCGTATTCATCAAAATGCCGTAGTGGGAGGCTCATAAGGCAATTCAGCCCCAGCCGTCGGACCTTTGCGCCAATACGAGATGCAGCAAACCAAGGCACATAGAAAGCCTGCTCCCGGCATTTTGACGGTCGCATTTCTATGCCTGGCCGTGGCTTTTGCCATGGTTTGCAGCCCGTTGGCCGATGGCATGGCTGTCGCGTCCGAAATGGCCAAGCCGAGTTCCGGGGGCATGGACGTCCGCGAGCGGCATAGCGCTCCGGCCATTCCCGAGCGCTCATTTGTCGTCGTCGATTGGCGCAGCGTCAAAGCAGCACCCCTTCACGATGACGGCAATTCGGCCTTGTTGCCGCGTAGCATCGAAGTTCCAGAAGCGGTCTTCGACAAGCCGCGAAATGAACTGGTTCTCCAGCTCGTTTTCCGCCCCTCAGGGCCAGGCTACACAGCCCGCGCGCCCCCGGCATTTTCCTGAACTTTTTGAATGGCGCAGGCCCCAGGGTCTCGTGCCGCCCGGACTAACAACCATCTTTCGCGCGCCATGACGCCGCGGTGATGGTTTTTGCAGGATCAGATATATGCGGACCTCCCGATGGGTGGTGGTGACATACACCATCATCATTTTGGCCGGCATCATTGCCGCGCTTCCCAATGTTCTTACGGCTAATCAACTGGCGGCCTTGCCGAACTGGTTCCCGAAAAAGCAGGTCACGCTCGGCCTCGACCTCCAGGGCGGTTCGCATCTGGTGCTTGAAGTCGATGCGGCGGCCTTGAAGACCGACCGTTTGCGCTCTTTGCTCGACGACGTCCGCGGCGCCCTGCGCAAGGAGCGTGTCAACGCGTCGTCGGCCCGGCTCGCAGGCGATGCCATCGTCGTCAACATTGCCGACGATGGCCAGCGTGCGAAAGCCCTGGCCACGCTGCAATCGCTGGCTGTTCCCGTCAGTGGCCTTGGTCTCGGCGCAGGCAAGCCCGACATTGAGGTCACGACAGCCGACAAGCAGATCAAGGTCGTACTGACCGAGGCTGGCCAGCGCGACAAGCTCGATGCAGCGCTGCAGCAGAGCCTCGAGATCGTGCGCCAGCGCGTCGACCAGGTCGGCGTCGCCGAACCAACAATCCAGCGTGTCGGCAGCGACCGCATGCTCGTGCAGCTCCCGGGCCTGCAAGACCCGACCCGGTTGCGCGAACTGCTCGGCAGCACCGCCAAGATGACGTTCCACATGGTGGCCAACGTCGCCAATGGCGAACCGTTGCCGCGCGGCGTTACCATGATGCCCGACGCCAAGTCCGGCGCGCAATATCCTGTCGAGGACCGCGTCGCGCTCGATGGTGCACGCCTCACCGATGCTCGCGCCGGCTTTGACCAGCGCACCCAGGAACCGCTGGTTTCGTTCCGCTTCGACAGCGTCGGCGCGCGTCAGTTCGCCGAGATCACCGCTGCCAATGTCGGTAAGCCCTTTGCCATCGTGCTCGACGGCAAGGTGCTGTCGGCACCAAACATCCGCGAGCCGATCACCGGCGGCTCGGGCCAGATCAGCGGCAGCTTCAGCGTCGAAGAGACGGTGACGCTTTCCGCACTCCTGCGCGCCGGCGCACTGCCGGCACCGCTGACCGTTATCGAAGAGCGCACCGTCGGTCCCGACCTCGGCGGCGACGTCATCAAGATGGGCATCTACACAGGCGTCGCCGGCTTTGTGGCCGTCGTGCTGTTCATGGTCGCGCTCTACGGCACTTGGGGCATGATCGCGAATTTCGCCCTGTTGC
The DNA here is from genome assembly GCF_056401815.1 of Aminobacter sp. P4_D5. Taxonomy (NCBI): domain Bacteria; kingdom Pseudomonadati; phylum Pseudomonadota; class Alphaproteobacteria; order Hyphomicrobiales; family Phyllobacteriaceae; genus Aminobacter; species Aminobacter sp. P4_D5. The sequence goes on from NZ_JBFUIP010000088.1 coordinate 16,568, forward strand.
TGCACCTGATCCTGACCTTCGGCGTCCTGACCCTGATCGGCGGCACGCTGACACTGCCCGGCATCGCCGGCATCATTCTGGGCATCGGCTTCGGCGTCGACGCCAACATCTTGATCAATGAACGCATCAGGGAAGAGTCGAAGAAGGGACTCAGCGCCTTTGCTGCCTTGGACAATGGCTTCAAGCGCGCCTACTCGACCATTGTGGACGCCAACGTGACGTCGCTCATCGCTACTGGCCTGCTGTTCATGTTCGGCTCGGGTCCGGTGCGCGGCTTTGCCATCACCATGTTCCTGGGTACCTGTCTGTCGATGTTCACCGCCGTTTCGGTGACGCGCATCCTGATGGCCGCAGTTGTGCGCCGCAAGCGCCTGAAGACGATCACCATCGAACCGCTGGTCCGCTTCTTCCCTGAAAAGACCTCGATCTCGTTCATGAAGGCCCGTTACCTCGGCATCGGCATGTCGATCTTCCTGTCGCTTGCCTCCATCGGCCTGTTCTTCAAGCCGGGCCTCAACTACGGCATCGACTTCAAGGGCGGCATCCAGGTCGAGATCGCGACGTCGACACCGGCCGACCTGGCTCAGCTGCGCAGCACACTCGGCAGCTTAAACATCGGCGAGGTTGCCCTGCAACAGATCGGCAGCGATGGTAACGTGCTGATCCGCGTGCAGCGTCAGGAAGGCGGCGAGACGGCGCAGACCGCGGCCGTCGACACCATCAAGGCTGCCGTGCAGAAGCTCGATCCGAGCGTGAAATTCGAACGCACCGAAGTGGTGGGTCCGAAGGTTAGCGGCGAGTTGGCGCAGTCCGGCATCCTGGCCGTGGTTCTGGCCGCGCTTGCCATGCTGGTCTACATCTGGTGGCGGTTCGAATGGAACTTCGCCATCGGCGCCATTGCCACACTGGTGCTCGATACCACCAAGATGGTCGGCTTCTTTGCGCTGTTCGGGCTGGACTTCAACCTGACGGCGATCGCGGCCCTGCTGACCATCATCGGCTATTCGGTGAACGACAAGGTGGTGGTCTACGACCGCATGCGCGAGAATTTGCGCCTGTACAAGAAGATGCCGCTGCGCGAGATCATCGACATGAGCATCAACCAGGTGTTCGCGCGCTGTATCTATACTTCTGTTGCCATCCTGCTTTCGATGCTGCCGATGGCGATCTGGGGCGGCAGTGCGGTGGAGAACTTTGCCATTCCGATGGTGTTCGGCGTATTCATTGCAACGACCTCGTCGATCTTCATCGCCGCACCGATCCTGCTTCTGCTCGGCGACTGGTGGCAGCACCGTCATGCCGGCCGGGAGCCGTCAACTCAGGTGGTTGCAACCAAGGCTTGAACTACTTTGCCGGAGCCGTTTCATGGCGGCTCCGGTAAAGACCCACTTGCGTGAAACCTGACGATTGGATGGCAAGTCGGGCCGGCTGGCGGTGCCGAGAAATCGTCACTTAAAATCGTATGCCGTCAGCACATACAAGCTTTTGCGCCCGTGGGAATAAACCTCCCGCGCGACGTCCTGGATCGAGATGCGGGCCGTATCGAAGGCGGCAAGATATCGCGTTTCATTGTCAGCCGTCGCGTGGCTGGCTTGGAGCGCCTGAACCTCGACGAAAAACGGAACTTCAAACGTCCCATCATAGCCCAGGAAGCGTATGGCCTTTTTTGCGGCGTCATAGCTGCGGCTTCTGTTCGGGAAAGCTAGGGTCATCAGTTGCTCCAGTGCAGGGTCGTTGGATCAGGTTGCCGAAAGGCGCCGGACAATGGCGAGCCACTACGGCTGTAGGTTGCAGGCCTTGGTTCCGCCTTCCGTCAATTCGGAAGCTCAAACATCCCATCGCAGGGACCAGGTTCGTCGCCTGATTTGCGCTTTGTACGGGATGCATACCAAGGGTTACTCCACCTCATTGTGCAGTCGCGATGTCGGCATGTCGCGCGTCAGCAGTCCGCTGAGAATCCGGGCTGTCTCGCGCAGCATGGCTTGCATATCCTGCTCGGTGAGAGCGTATGGTTCGTCCGCTGCATCGAGAAGTTGGACCACGAGTTCGACGCCGCGCTGATGCAATTCAGCCATCAGGGGCCTCTTTCATTTTTGGTCGAAATATCGATGGCCGCCGGCCTAGATCAGGCGGTTGCGTTCGTGGATATCTCTTGCGCGCCGCCGCTTTCCGACGGTGTCGTTGATACGTCGCCGATCAGCTTCGTCCCGTGGAGGCCGAAGCGGCATCATCGCCGTTTCCAGGCGCAGCACATGGTCCTGATTTGGTGAAGGCTTGAGAGCGCCACCCTCGTTGTCCCATCGATCGATAGCCCGATCCATGGTCGTGCGCTGGTGCGCATATCTCGTGAGCCTCTTGCCAAGATCATCGACAGTCGTTGTTCCGTTCTGAAATCGTGCTGTCGCCGTTTCCCGATCGGGGTCAGGCTGAGAGCCACGTTGCCGGATTTCGGCAAGTAACCGCCTGATCATGCTCATGTTTTCGGAAGTCAGATAGTTGGAAGACACGGTGTCCTCCTTTCAGTTGGGGCTAGGGCACGATGGCCGCCCTCAATCAGCCGCGCCCTAAGACGAGCGGCCGACAATTGACCCTGCGCCTTTATCCAGGTCGCGTCTACAGCGATGATCAAATATTCGATGCGGAAATAATTCTGAACATGGCGGAACGAACATCCCTGGCCAGCCGTTTTGTTTCTGGCGGCATTCGGCCGCCCACTAATAATAAAGGAATATCAATATGAAACGCATTGCATTTGGACTTGCGGCTGTACTTATGACCGCTGGAATGGGTTTTGCAGCGGAGCCTGCAATGATGACGAAGACACCAAAGGGTGAAATATACACAAATACGAAGGGCATGACGCTCTATACGTTTGACAAGGACAAGGCTGGCGCATCCAGCTGTTATGATGCTTGTGCCGCGACCTGGCCGGCGCTCAAGGCTGATGCCAAGTCAAAGGCTGCCGGCGCATGGACTGTCGTTGACCGCACGGACGGCAGCAAGATGTGGGCGTATGACGGAAAGCCGCTCTACACCTATGCCAAAGACAAGAAAGCCGGTGATATGAACGGCGAGGGCGTCGGTGGCGTCTGGCATATGGCCAAGGCGAAGGCCAGCTAACCATCACGTGTGGGCGGCGTCTCATGGCGCCGCCGGGTGCGGACTAGCGGGATAATTCCGGGAAACGGGAGGCAGGCAATGATCGTGCAGGAGATGATGCGAGAGGACAACATTGCAGTCTTGTCGTCACAAGGGCTTGGACGGCTGGCTTGCGCCAGAGACAACCGGCCTTATTTGGTGCCTTTTCACTACGCATTTTCCGACAATCATCTGTACAGTTTTTCGATGCAGGGTCAGAAGATCGACTGGATGCGCGAGAATGCCCAGGTGTGTGTTCAGGTCGATGAAATCATTGCAAATCGAGAATGGCGAAGCGTTATCGTTTATGGCCTGTTTGAGGAGTTGCCCGACACACCGCAATGGCAACGTGATCGCGACCATGCCTGGTCTTTGCTTCAGCAACACGCCAACTGGTGGGAGCCAGGAAGTCTGAAACCCAGCTCCCCGTCAACTGCGGTCGGCTCAGCACCGGTGTTTTACCGGATTAGGATCGAAAGCATGACCGGTAGGCATGCTCGTGAGGCTGCGCCGTCTGACTAGAGTGCAAGAATGGCCGCTTCAATGACGAATTTTGGCGCCATACTGGCATCATGATTCTTGCTTCGCCTCCGTCATCCCAGCTTCCACAAGATCCGTTTGAACCCGCCGATGACGCGCTGCTTGATATCGTGCAGCAGCAGACGATCCGCTATTTCTGGGAAGGCGCCCATCCAGTCAGCGGCCTTGCCCGCGACCGCCAGAGGACCACAGGCGATCGGCCAAACGATCTTGTGGCGATCGGTGGCTCCGGCTTCGGGATCATGGCCATCATCGTTGCAGTTGAACGAGGCTGGGTCGATCGCGCCGAAGCCCTGCGTCGACTGCATCGGATGCTCGATTTGCTCGAGCGTTCGCCACGTTACCACGGCATGTTCCCGCATTTTATCCACGGCGCTACAGGCGACACTATCCCGTTTCGGCGCAAGGATGACGGAGCGGACCTTGTCGAAACGACATTCCTGTTTCAGGGGTTGATTTGTGCCCGCGAATATCTGGACGGCCTCTCGGCCGAGGAACAGCGTCTTTGCGATCGGGTGAACGCGTTGCTGGCGCAGGCCGAGTGGAGCTGGTTTGCGCGGAAAGGCAAACTCTACTGGCACTGGAGCCCCAGGCATGGTTGGGCCATGAACAGCCCGATCGAAGGCTGGAACGAGTGCCTGCTTGCATTCGTTCTGGGAGCAGGATCGCAGCATCACGCCATCGATCCGGATTGCTACCACGACGGCTTTGCCACTGGGCCGGCTTTTCAAAACGGGCGTGACCACTACGGAATAGCCTTGCCACTAGGAACGGACTTTGGTGGCCCGCTCTTTTTCGCGCATTATTCCTTTTGCGGGCTCGATCCCAACGGCCTCAATGATCGCTATGCCGACTATTGGGAGCAAAATATTCGTCACGCGCTGATCAACCATCGCCATTGCGAGCTCAATCCCCATAACCATCAAGGCTACGGCGCCGATTGCTGGGGGCTCACCGCATCTCATGGGCCGACGGGCTATATCGCGCATGCTCCGGATAGGGACGTTGGTGTCATCACGCCGAGTGCCGCTCTATCAAGTTTTCCTTATGTGCCCGAACAGGCGATGTCGGCTTTGCGCGGTTTCCTGGTGAAGCCAAGGAAACGCATCTGGGGGCGTTTCGGCTTTGTCGACGCGTTCTGCGAAAACCGCAACTGGTACGCCCGCACCTATTTGGCCATCAACCAAGGCCCCATTGTCGCAATGATTGAAAACCATCGCACCGGGCTTTTGTGGAGGCTGTTCATGGGCGCACCGGAAGTTCGCCTTGGCCTGGCTAGGCTGGGTTTCACCGGGCCAGGAACCAAACATCTGAGACGTGAGGCAGCCGGGTCGCTCGCGGTTTCCTAGCCGTTGGCCGCGCGGACCTCGACCCGCAACAGGGCCAGCATTTCATCGAGGTCGGCCCGGTCGGCGATCGAGATGCGCAGCCATTCCGGCAGGCCGTAGTCCTCGTTCGAACGGATGATGAAGCCCTGCTTGGCAAGCCGCGCCACAGTCGTCTGCGCCCAGCCGGCATAGGCACCGGGCAGGCGGACGAAAGCGAAGTTGGCAGCGCTTGGCGAAATCTCGAAACCGAGCTTGCGCAGTTCGCCTTCGAGATATTCGCGCTCCTCGGCGGTGCGGGCGCGCACGTGCTGGACAAAATCCTGCTCGCCGACAGCAACGGTCGCTGCCACCTGCGCCAGGCCGTTGACGTTGCCGATGCCGCGCACATTGTTCAGCGCCGAGACAACTTCCGGATAGGCATAAGCCCAGCCGGCACGCGCGGACGCCAGGCCATAGGCCTTGGAGAAGGTGCGCGTGACGATGACGTTGGGATGGCGATCGGCGATCTCGAAAGTAGCGATCGCCTCGACCGGGTCGACATATTCGGCGTAAGCCGCGTCGAGCACAAGAACGATATGCGACGGCAGCTCGCGCGCCAGCCGCGCGACCTCGTCCATCGGCACGACCGAGCCGGTGGGGTTGTTTGGGTTGGCGAGGAAGACGACGCGCGTCGCTGGCGTGACGGCGGCCAAAAGCGCGTCGACATCGACGGAAAAGTCCGGCCCGAGCGGTGCCTCGACCGCCTTGGCGCCAAGACGGTAGGCAACGATGGCGAACTGCAGGAAGGAATAGGCCGGAAACAGAATCTCKTCGCCGGCGCGCGCATAGACGCGGCCGACAGCATCCAACAGCTCCTCCGAGCCGTTGCCGCAGACGATGCGGGCGGGGTCGAGGTTGAACTGCTTGCCGATTGCCGCACGCATCGTTCCGCAGTTCGGATCGGCATAGCGGTAGACATTAGGCGCGGCCTCACGGATTGCCTCGACCACGCCCGGTGCCGATCCGAGCCAGCTTTCGTTGAGCCCGAGATTGACTACGCGTGCCGCACCAGTGGTGTCGATCTTCTTGACGACGGTCAGCGTACGGGCGGACAGATAAGGCACAGGCAGGGACATTTCATTTCCTCGAAATAGATAATGAGGGGGGCGCTTAGTCGGAGCCGATAAGGATCTTGGTATAGAGCGAGCGGAAGCGCTTGCGGTCCGCCGGCGGCTCCTTGAAGTGGGTGGCGTAGTAGCCGATCTGCTGGAAATAGGTGATGCGGGCGCGGATCAGGCTTTCGTCCTGGTCGTAGCCCATCACCGCAAAAGCCCTGACAAGCAGCGCCATACGAAAATCGTCCTGCGCCYGCACCTTGCGGGCGATCACTGCCGAGCTGCGCGCCCAGTCTCTGATCGCGAGATCGAGCCGGGGGCTGAAGG
>NZ_JBFUIP010000089.1:0-22527 GCF_056401815.1 Aminobacter sp. P4_D5
GGTCCGCAGTTCCACACCCGCGACCACGACAACACGACCATGGAAGAAATTCCGATCAACGGTTCGGGTGATGCGAAGCTGATCACCATCCTGCGCGAGACGCTGATCAATTCGCTGGTCGATACCTGCCGCAGGAGCGGCGTCGAGATTCTCACCAATTCGGAAGCCGTGGGCGCGACAGCTGAGGGCGAGCTGCTGCTCGCTGATGGTTCGAAGCGCAGTGCCGACCTGATCGTTGGTGCCGACGGCATCAACTCAAAGGTCCGGGATTCGCTCGACCTGATGATGTACCGCAAGCATCTCGGCTACGGCGCTATCCGCATGCTGATTTCGCGCGACGACGGCGACGTGCCGGCGGAAGACCGCGAGCGCTACATCGAATATTTCACAGGCACGCGCCGCATCCTCTATACGCCGGCGAGCGCCACCGATCTCTATGTCGCCCTGTGCTGCGCGGCCGACGATGCGGCTGCATTGAAAGTACCGGCCGACCGCAAGCTCTGGACGCAATCCTTTCCGCATCTTGCCAATCTCGTTGCACGTTTCGGCGACGCCGGCCGCTGGGATGCCTTCGAGGTGGTCAAGCTCAAGCAGTGGAGCAAGGGACGCGTGGCGATCCTCGGCGATGCTGCGCATGCCATGCCGCCTTATCTCGGGCAGGGCGGTGGTTGTGCCCTGATGAATGGTCTGGGCCTTGCCGCAGCCATCGACGAAGGAAACGACGTCGCCCAGTCGCTGGCCGATTGGGAAGCGCGGGAACGCCCGATGACCGAGCACACGCAGGATACGGCCGAGCGGCTTGGCGACATGAATTTCTGGCCCGACGACGTTCGCTCGCAGGTCTTGAAGATCACCGGCAAAAGCCGCGAGATTGGCGCCGAGCGCATGAAGACGGCGCGCCACGCCCCGACAGCGACCAAAGCCCTGGCATGAACCCACTGACATCAAGGAAGCCTTGAGCTTGCCTTCAGAATTTCGGAGTCCGCACATGAAATCCATCGAGATCGGCGCCAACACTCTTTCCTATGACGATGCCGGCGAAGGTCCGGTGCTGCTGCTTTTGTCGGGCTGGTGCCAGGATCACCGCCTGTTCAAGACGCTGGTGCCTGAACTCGCCAAGACGAACCGCGTCATCCGCCTGGACTGGCGTGGCCATGGCGAACACCGTGAGCATGATGGCGACTTCACCACCAGCGAGCAGGCCGACGATGTGGTCGCCTTCCTCGACAAGATGGACATCGACACCGTAGTGCCGGTTTCGACCTCGCATGGCGGCTGGGCCAACATCGAGATCACCGACCGGCTCGGTGTGGCGCGCGTTCCGCGCTCGGTGGTGATCGACTGGATCCAGACGACGCCCGATGAGGCGTTCTTCTCGATGATCGACCACATCCAGGATCGCACCAACTGGGAAAACGGCCGCGGCGACTTCTTCAACTACTGGATCGGCGACACCGACAACCAGGACATCATCGGCCACGTCAATGACGAGATGGCCAAGTACAGCTTCGAGATGTGGGCGCGCTCGGGCCGTGAAATCGCCAGGGCCTATCGCAAATGGGGCAACCCGATGCAGCGCATGGCGGCACTGAAGGAAAAGCGCCCGATCACCCACATCTATTCGCAGCCCTTCGAGGCGGAATATGCGCAGGCGCAGCTCGACTTCGCGGCGAAAAACGACTGGTACAAGCCCAACAAGCTGCCTGGAAAAACACACTTCCCGACGCTGGAGCAGCCCAAGGTCATGGCCGAGACCATCCGCGCCTTCGTGAAGTAGGAGTTTTGCATGAGCGTGCTTGCCGACGAAGCCAACTGGCCGCGAGAGATCATCGACCGCGACTACGGCGCGCGTGCTTCGGTCGCCCCTGAGGTGTTCGACGCCGAGATGCGCAATTATCGTGGCCGCTCGGAAGAAATGCGTCCTCACGCCTCGCATCTTGAGGTCGTCTACGATGCCGAAAGTGGCCAGACCATCGACATCTACGGCGCGGGCGAAGGCCTGCGTCCGGTGTTCGTGTTCATTCATGGCGGCTATTGGCGCATGCTGTCCAAGCACGATTCCGCCTTCATGGCCGGAATGCTGGCGCGCCATGGCATCGCCACCGCCGTCGTCGACTACAKGCTCGCTCCCGCGGTGACGCTGGACGAGATCGTGCGCGAGGTTCGCGCGGCAATCGCCTTCCTGGCCAAGAATGGACGCGCTTACGGCATCGACCCTGACCGCATCTATGTTGGGGGAAGTTCGGCTGGCGGGCATTTGACTGGGGCAGTGCTGAGCGGCGGCTGGCACCAGCAATTCGGCGTACCCGAAAACGTCATCAAGGGAGCGATGCCGATCAGCGGCCTGTTCCATCTGGCGCCGATCGCCAAGTCGTTCGTCCAGGATTGGTTGTCGCTGGATGCTTCCGCGGTGGAGCGGCTGAGCCCGGCGGCAAACATTCCGGCGGTGGGTTGCCCGATCATTGTCGCTTATGCCGATGGTGACCCGGCCGGTTTCAGGCGCCAGTCGTGCGAATATGACCGGCTCTGGCGCGAGGCGGGCTTTGCCTCGCAACTGATCGAGATTGCCGGCCGCAACCATTTCGACGTGCTGCTCGATCTCGCCTCCGACGATACGGTTCTGTCCAAGGCGCTGGTCAAGTTGATCAAGGGTTAGCTGGTTTCGCGCGGCGTCAGCTGCTGGGCGTAGCGCCTTACGACTGCGGCGAAGGCCGAGACGGCCGGCGAGATCGAACGGCCGGTGGCGTGGATCATCACCACTTCGCGCGAGATGTTGGGCTCGATCAGTGGCTTGCCGACGACCTTGCGGTAGCGGGCGGCGGCAAGCGCATAGGTCGGCAGCACGGCGACGCCAAGCCCGGCCTCGACGAGGGCGATTGCGGTCGTGATCTGCGTCACCTCATAGACCGGCTTCAGGGCAAGTTCCGCCGTTTCGAAGCCGACCTCGACCAGAAGCCGGATGCCGCTGTCGCGGGTCAGCGTGATCATGGGCTGGTCCTCCAATTCACGCCATGGCACCGAAACGGCGCCGTTGAACGGGCTGCGCTGGTCGCAAAACAGCATCAGGCTGTCGCGCACCAGAGGCAGGCGCTCGATGCCTTCTTCGGCCGGGGAGAAGGTGCCCAAGCCGCAATCGGCCTTGCCGCTCCTGACGCTTTCGACGATCTGCTCGGTGCCGACGTCGGCGAGCTGGACCGCAATGCCGGGATAGCGCTTCTGGAAGTCGGCGATGGCCTGCGGCAGCACGACAGCGGCGAGCAAGGGCGGGGCGGCGATGCGCAGGCGCCCGCGCCGGCGTTCCGCCAGTTCGTGGACGCCTTCGACCGCATGCTCCAGTTCCTCCAGCACCTTGGCGGCGGAGTGGCGGAATTCGCGCCCGGCGTCGGTCAGTTCGACGCGCCGCGTCGTGCGGTCGAACAGGCGCACGGCGAGTTCCGCTTCGAGATCCTTGATCGATTGCGAAAGTGCCGGCTGCGCGGTGTTCAGCCGTTCGGCGGCACGCGAAAAATTGCCGAGATCGGCGACGGCGAGGAAGCTCTCGATCTGCTTGATGGTGATTTTCATGAGACTTCCCGATCTATTGGAATTTCGTCTCAATTAATAGCATGAATGATGATTGTCTTATAGATGGCGTCGGTGTTTTCTGAGCTGGGAGCAAGGCTTGCACTTCAGTGTGGGCGTGGAGGATTTCTTGAACGTGAGGGGCGTAATCAGCGACGCAACGAATGGCCGGATGGACCACAATGTCCGCCGGTGCGCGCGATCTTCAAATGCCTCTCAATGCACGAAATTCTGGCTCGCCGTGCTCGGCAACGCGGGAGGCGATATTCAGGTGGATGACCTATGAAATATAGCAAAAAAGACGCCAAGGCCTATTCGCGGGCAACGATGAAGGGGATCTGGGCCGCCGGCCTGATGCCGTTCAAGCAGGACCTCGCCATCGATGAGGACGGCTTCCGCGGCAATATCGATCACTGGATCGAAGATCTCAAGATCGACGGCTTCTTCATTGCCGGCAAGCAGGGCGAGTTCTTCTCGATGTCGATCGACGAGCGCAAGCGCAGCTTCGACCTTGCCGTCGATGCCTGTGCCGGCCGTGCCCAGACCATCATGTCTTGCTCCGACCAGAACATGGACGTGGTCATCGACCTCGCCAAGCACGCGCAGAAGTGCGGTGCCGACTACGTCGTGGTGCATGCACCGGTGCTGCATTTCTTCAAGCAGCAGGACGAAACGCTGCTCAACTATTACCGCACCATCGCCGACAAGGTGGATATCGGCATAGCACTGTGGAGCCACCCCGATAGCGGCTATCTGATGAGCCCTGGGCTTTGCAACAAGCTCGCCGATATCGAAAACGTCGTCGCCATCAAGTACTCGGTGCCACGCCCGATGTACAAGGAACTGAATGCGCTCGCCGGCGACCGCATCCTGGTCAGCACGGCCTCGGAAGAGGAATGGCTGGACAACATCCTCGAGCTCGACTGGCAGCTGTATCTCTGCTCGTCGCCGMCCTACCTGATCCAGACCAAGCACGATACACGCATGCGCCAGTACACGGACCTTGCCTTTGCCGGCAAAGCGGAAGAAGCGCGGCGCATTCGCGACAGCCTCGACCCGGTGCGAGCTGCCCTCAAGGACACGCGCCCGGCCGAAAAGCCGCATTCGCACCAGAAATACTGGCAGGAACTGCTTGGCCAGACCGGCGGCAGGGTTCGCCCGCCATTGCTCGAACTCACCGAGGACGAGAAGCGCGTTACCCGCGCCGCTTTCGACAATTGTGGCCTCAAGACCACGGCCTGACCCACACCACCGACGCGCCCGCGCCGCCCAACCGGAGGAATGACCATGACCAGACGCCTCGCAGCGTTCAACTTCTCGAAATGGATCGACGAGCATCAGCATCTGCTCAAGCCGCCGGTCGGCAACCAGCTGGTGTTCAAGGATGCCGACCTGATGGTGACGGTCGTCGGCGGCCCGAACAGTCGCTGCGACTACCATGACGACCCGGTCGAGGAGTTCTTCTACCAGCTCAAGGGCGACATGCTGCTGAAGCTGCACGATACCACGACCGGCGAGTTCTATGACGTGCCGATCCGCGAGGGCGAGGTGTTCCTGCTGCCCGCCCACATGCGCCATTCGCCTCAGCGCCCACAAGAAGGCTCGATCGGCCTCGTCATCGAATCGCCCCGCCCTGAAGGCGCGCTCGACGCCATCGAATGGTATTGCTTCGAATGCAGCACCCGGGTGCACCGCGCCGAGGTCGATCTGGAATCGATCGTCGATGACCTGCCGCCGATCTACAAGGCTTTCTACGAAGACGAAAAAGCCCGCACCTGCCCGAACTGCGGCACTCTCCATCCCGGTAAGGAACCGCCGGCCGGCTGGGTCAAGCTCTGAGGCTGGTGAACCCATGAAGGTCGTCAGGCGACATTTTCCGGAACTCGGCATCGAACTGGAGCGGCTTGAAGCCGGTCGGGTCGCGGTGACCTGTATTCCCGACATGGCCAATGTGGCCTGGCAAGCCAAGGCGATCTTTGGCGGGCTTTCGCGCGACGATCTTGAGCTTGCCGCTGAGCGTTCGCCTGCCGGCACGGTCGACCCCGTAGGCGAGACGGTGGCGCTGAGCTTCAACTGCTATGTCATCGAAACGCCCGAATATGTCGCGCTGATCGATGGCGGCATCGGCGATGGCAAGGAGCGGCCGCACCGGCCGGCCTGGCATCGCCGCGAAACCAAATTCCTCGAGACGCTGAAGGCCATTGGCATCGCGCCCGAAGATGTCGATATCGTCATCAACACGCATCTGCACGCCGACCATGTCGGCTGGAACACCAGGCGGGAAGGCGAAACCTGGCGGCCGACCTTTCCCAATGCCCGCTATGTCGTATCTGAGGTCGAGCTCGGCCACTGGATAGCTGTCCACGAGGCTGAGCCGCAGGGCTACACATTGCACGGCGCCTTCGCAGATAGCGTGTTGCCTATTATTCGCAGCGTCGGCTTCGAGGCTGTCGCTTCAGATGCCGAGGTCGTGCCGGGCCTCACGCTGCGCCCAGCACCTGGCCATTCGCCGGGTATGGTGGTGGTGTCTCTGGCAACAGGGGAGGGCGAGGTGCTGTTTCTCGCCGACGCCGTGCATCACCCGCTGCAGCTCGGCGACGACAGCATCGTCTGCAATTTCTGCGAGGACCCCAAGCAGGCGCGCACGACGCGCATCGCGCTGCTCGCTGATGCGGCGGCAGCCAATACGGTGCTTGCGCCTTACCATTTTCCCGCTCCTGTCTTCGGCCGGCTTGAGGCGGATGCGGCTTCTTTCAGGTTTTGTCCTCTCGAAATCGAGACGACAGCTAAGCCGGCAAACAACAACGCGCGCCCATAAGACGCCACCCAGAGGAGAACTGAGCCATGAATTTCAGACGTATGTTGCTTGCAGCTTCCGTCGCTGCCTTGGCGGCACTGCCGGCCTTCGCCGCCGATCCCGTCAAGATCGGCATGATCACCACGCTTTCGGGGCCGGCCGGCTATCTCGGCCRGGATATCCGCGACGGCTTCATGCTCGCCTTGGAAGATGGCAAGCTCGGCGGCGTGCCCGTCGAATTGGTCGTCGAGGATGATGGCCTCAAGCCTGGCCAAGGCAAGCAGATCGCCGAACGCTTCCTCAGCGAAAACGGCATCAAGCTGTTCACCGGCATCGTCTTCTCCAACGTCGCCGGCGCAACCATCCCCGACATCGTCGATAGCGGGGCCTTCTACGTCAGCCCCAATGCCGCGCCCTCGAACCTGGCCGGCAAGGAGTGCAACGAAAACTACTTCGTCGTCTCCTGGCAGAACGACTCGCTGCATGAAAGCGCTGGCCAGAACGCCACCAATCTCGGCTACAAGAAGGCCTTCGTGCTGGCGCCCAACTACCAGGCCGGCAAGGACGCGATCGCCGGTTTCAAGCGTTATTTCAAGGGCGAGATCGCGGGCGAGATCTATACCCGCCTCGACCAGACCGATTTTGCGGCGGAACTCGCCCAGGTGCGCGCGGCCAAGCCTGACGTAGTCTTCCAGTTTCATCCCGGCGGCCTCGGCATCACCTTCCTGCGCCAGTACGAGCAGTCGGGCCTGATGAAGGAAATCCCGATGGTCGTGGCCGAACCGTCGATGGACGGCGTGACGCTCGCCGCCGTCGGCGATGCGGCTATCGGCCTGAACGTCTCCAGCCACTGGAACTCGGACTTCGACAACGCGGCCAACAAGAAGTTCATGGACGCCTGGAACAAGACCTACAACCGTCCGGTGACCTACTATGCCAGCCAGGGTTATGACGCGGCCCTCGCTTACGCTTCGGCGCTGAAGGCGACCGGCGGCAATATCGACGACGCCGACGCGTTCCGTACAGCACTGCGCAAGGCGGACTTCGAGTCAGTGCGCGGCAAGTTCGCCTTCGGGCCAAACCAGCATCCGGTGCAGAACTGGTACGCGCTGAAGGTCGAAAAGGGCGCCGACGGCAAGCCGGTGCTGAAGACTGTCGGCGAGGTCTTCAAGGACCATGGCGACGCCTACGCCGCCGACTGCAAGATGTAATCTCGGCCCGATCGATGCTGCGGGCGGCACAACTGCCGCTCGCCACCTTTCCCCATTTTCCCAATCGAAGCGATAGGCGATGACGCTCTTCCTCGAACAGATGCTCAATGGCGTGCAATTCGGCGTCATGCTTTTCCTGCTGGCGGCCGGCCTGACGCTGATCTTCGGCATCATGGGCGTCATCAACCTGGCGCATGGCTCGATCTATATGATCGGGGCTTATGCCGGCACGTGGGTGGCGGCTGAAACCGGCTCGTTCTGGCTCGGCATTCCGGCGGCCCTTGCGGCTGCTGCCGTCACCGGTGCTGCAATTGAATTCCTGGTCGTGCGGCGGCTTTATGGGCGTGACCATCTCGACCAGGTGCTGGCGACCTTCGGCCTGATCCTGATCTTCAACCAGACCATCACCATCCTGTTCGGACGCCAGCCTCTGTTCGTGTCGATGCCGGCCTTGCTCGACGGTTCGGTCGAACTGCTGCCGGGGCTGGTCTATCCGATCTACCGGCTGGCGATCATCGCCGTTGGCCTGCTGGTGGCACTCGGGCTCTACCTTCTGATCAACAAGACGCGCATCGGCATGCTGGTCCGCGCCGGCTCGACCAACCGCGAGATGGTGCGCGCGCTCGGCGTCGACATCCGGTTGCTCTACACGCTGGTGTTCGGCCTGGGGGCGCTGCTTGCCGGCCTCGCCGGCTTCATGGCCGGCCCGATCCTTGCGGTGCAGGTCGGCATGGGCGAGCAGATCCTGATCACCACCTTCGTCGTGGTGGTGATCGGTGGCGTCGGCTCGATCCGGGGTGCCTTCTTCGCCAGCCTCATCCTCGGCATCGTCGACACCGGCCTGCGCGCCTATCTGCCTGGCCTTCTGCGCCAGGTCATGGTCGGGCCGGATGCGGACGCGCTCGGCGCCGGCATCTCGTCGATGGGCATCTATCTGCTGATGGCGATCGTGCTTCTCATAAGGCCCAAGGGCCTGTTCATCCGAAATTCCTGAACTAGGCGCTGACTGGCCCATGGAAAAATCACTCAAGCGACCTGCCTTGCTTGCCGGCGTGCTGATTGCGCTGATCGCATTGCCGACGGTCGCCGACGCAACCGGCTATGCCGCGCTGACGTCGCTGGCGACACGCGTGCTGATCTACGGCATTGCCGCCGCGAGCCTCAACTTCGTGCTCGGCTATGGCGGCATGGTGAGCTTCGGCCACGCCGCCTTCTTCGGCATCGGCGGTTATGTCGTCGGCATTCTCTACCAGCACTATACGCTGGGCGAGCCGCTGTTCGGCCTCATTCCCGGCACCAACCAGCTCCTGATCACCATTCCGGTGGCGCTGGTCGTCTCCGGCATCATGGCGGCGCTCATCGGCGCGCTGTCGCTGCGCACCGGCGGCGTGCAGTTCATCATGATCACGCTGGCCTTCGCGCAGATGCTGTTTTTCCTGTTTGTCTCGCTGAAAACCTATGGCGGCGACGATGGCCTGATCATCCGCCGCGCCAATGAGCTGCCCGGGCTCAACATGCGCGACAAGCAGACTGTCTATTATGTCTGCCTGGCGATCACGGCACTGTTCTTTTTCATCCTCTGGCGCATCGTCAATTCGCGCTTCGGTAACGTCATCGTCGGTCTGCGCCAGAGCGAAAAGCGCATGGCGGCGATCGGCCTTCCCGCCTATCGCTACAAGCTGATGGCCTTCGTCATCTCCGGCATGGGCTGCGGCCTTGCCGGCGCGCTGATGGCCAATTTCCTGCGCTATGCCAGCCCCGACATGATGCACTGGACCAAGTCGGGCGAGCTGATGGTCATGGTCATCCTGGGCGGCGTCGGCACGTTGTTTGGCCCGCTGCTCGGTGCCGCCGTGTTCATCGTGCTTGAATCCATCCTCGCATCGTGGACGGAGAACTGGCAGCTGGGCCTTGGACTGATCCTGCTGTTTGTCGTGCTCTACACCCAAGGCGGCGTCCAGGCGCTTGGTGCCCGTATGCTCGGGAGGCGCGCATGACCACTCCTGTCCTCAACGTCCAGGGCATGGTCAAGCGCTTCGGCGGCCTGCTTGCCACCGACCATGTCGATTTGACCGTGAAGCCCGGCGAGATCCACGCTTTGATCGGCCCCAACGGTGCCGGCAAGACGACGCTGATCTCGCAGCTGATGGGCGAGCTCAAGCAGAACGAAGGCACCATCGAACTCGACGGCCAGCCGATCACCACCTTGCCGACCGCCAAGCGTGTGTCGATGGGGCTGGCGCGAACCTTCCAGATCACCTGCCTGCTGCCCGACTATACGGTGCTCGACAATGTCGCCATCGCCGTCCAGGTGCGGCAGGGCCACAGCTTCCGCTTCTGGGGCAATGTCAGGCATGAGGCCGAGCTGCGTGAAGATGCGCGTAGCTACCTCGCAGGTGCCGGCCTTACAGAGCGTGCCGACGAGTTGGTCGCGAACCTGTCGCATGGCGAGCAGAAGCAGCTCGAACTGGCGGTGGCGCTCGCCACCAAGCCGCGCCTGCTCTTGCTCGACGAGCCGATGGCCGGACTCGGCCATCTCGAAAGCCAGCAGATGATCGAGATGCTGCGCGGCCTCAAGAACCAGGTCTCGATGCTGCTTGTCGAGCACGACATGGAGGCGGTGTTCGCGCTCGCCGACCGCGTCTCGGTGCTGGTCTATGGCCGCATCATCGCCACCGGTTCGGTCGACGAAATCAGGGACAATCCGGAGGTCCGCACGGCCTATCTGGGCGAGGGAGACGAGCTATGCTGAGCGTCGCCAAATTGCAGTCGGCCTATGGGCGGAGCCAGGTGCTTTTCGACGTCGCGCTGGAGATCGGCGACGGCGAGGTGGTGACGCTGCTCGGCCGCAACGGCATGGGCAAGACAACCACGGTCAAGTCGATCATGGGCCTGCTCAAGCCGCTGTCAGGCGAGATCAGCTTCGCCGGTCGCGATGTCCGCGGTGCCATGCCCGAGACGGTGGCGCGGCTTGGCGTCGGTCTGGTGCCCGAGGGACGCCAGGCGTTTTCGACGCTGACGGTGCGCGAAAACCTCGTTGCCACCGCCGCCAATCGCCTCGGCCGCAAGAATGCCTGGACGCTTGAACGCGTCTACGCGCTGTTTCCGCGCTTGCGCGAGCGAGCCGGCCAGGCAGCGGGCACGCTGTCGGGCGGCGAACAGCAGATGCTGGTCGTCGGCCGCGCGCTGATGACCAATCCCAAGCTGCTCATCCTTGATGAAGCGACCGAGGGCTTGGCGCCGGTGATCCGTGCCGAGATCTGGGCTTGCATCGAGGCCCTGAAGGCGGAGGGGCAGTCGATCCTGTTGATCGACAAGAACCTCAACGTGCTGAAGCGGCTCGCCGATCGCCACTACATCTTGGAAAAGGGCCGGACCGTCTGGTCGGGTACCGGTGAAGACCTGACCCGCAACGCCGAATTGGTGCAGCGCTATGTCGGCCTCTGAGAAGCGGCAACRCCGGTTGCGCATCTGTTTCGTCGGCTGGGGCGCGATTGCCAGCCGCGTTGGCGAACTGCTTGCCGAACGCGAATCTGATGGCGTCGAGATTGTTGCGATCGCCGTCCGCGACGGTGGACGAGAGCGCCAAGGCTTGCCCAAAGGTGCCCGACTGATCTCCGGGCCGGAAGAGCTTGTTGGGCTCGACATCGACATGGTCATCGAGGCGGCCGGACGGCCGGCCGTCGCCATTTGGGGCGAGGCGGCGCTGCGCCATGCTGCAAGCTTTGTCGTCTCCTCGACGAGCGCCTTTTGCGACGACGCACTCTACCAGCGGCTGCTTGCCGTGGCGCGCGAGACGGGGAGCCGTATCGTCATGCCTTCGGGCGCGCTCGGCGATCTCGGCGCGCTGGCCGCAGCCTCGATCCTGCCGATCGACGAGGTGACGCACACCATCGTCAAGCCGCCACTGGCTTGGCAGGGCACCAAGGCGAGTGAGCTTGTCGATCTCGACAAGCTCATGGAGCGCACCGCGTTTTTTACCGGCACGGCGCGTCAGGCGGCCAACGCGTTCCCGCAGAATGCCAATGTGGCCGTCATTTCCGCTTTGTCGGGTATCGGTCTCGACCGCACGCGCATTGTGCTGGTGGCCGACCCGGCAGCCAAGCGCAACGTCCACGAGGTCAGCGCCTCAGGCGCCTTTGGCCGGCTTGATCTGCGCCTTGAAAACGAAGCGCTCAAGAACAATCCGAAATCATCCGAGATGACCGCGCTCAGCCTTGTCAGGCTTATCGAAAACCAGCTTGCCCCCCTTGCGCACTAGCCGCCAGGGACAATGGAGACTCTCATGACGAACACCTATCCCGACCTCAAGCTTTACATCGGCGGCTCCTGGCGCAAGACGGTCGACACCCAGCCTGTGCTCAATCCGGCCGACGAAACCGTTATCGGCGCGGTGCCTGTCGCCACGCGCGCGGACCTCGACGACGCGCTCGATGCCGCGGCGAAAGGCTTCAACGTGTGGCGCAGGACCTCGCCGGCGAAGCGCGCCGAGGTCATCCTCAAGGCATCCCAGCTGATGCGCGAGCGCATCGACGAGATCGCCTATGCGATCACCCTGGAGCACGGCAAGCCGCTCGCCCAGGCCCGTCTCGAGGTCATTCGCGGCTGCGAATTCTTCGAATGGGACGCCGCCGAGGGCCAGCGCACCTATGGCCGCGTCATTCCGAGCGAGCCGGGGATCAAATACATCGTGCACCACCAGCCCATAGGCACGGTCGCGGCGTTTTCGCCGTGGAATTTTCCGATGAGCCAGCCGTCGCGCAAGATCGCCGGCGCGCTTGCCGCCGGATGCTCGATCATCCTGAAAGCCGCCGAGGAAACACCTGCCGGCGCCTTCCACATTGCGCGTGCGTTCCACGATGCGGGCCTGCCCGCAGGCGTCTTCAACCTCGTCTTCGGCGTGCCTGCGGAGATTTCGGGCTATCTCATCCCGCAGAGCCAGGTCCGTCTGGTCGCCTTCACCGGTTCGACGGCCGTCGGCAAGCACCTGACCGAGATGGCGGCGCGCCACATGACGCCAGTGCTGATGGAACTCGGCGGGCATGCGCCCGTGATCGTCTGCGACGACGTCGATCCGGTCGCTGCCGCGATCGCATCGGCGGTGCGCAAGGCGCGCAATTCCGGGCAGGTCTGCACCTCGCCGACGCGCTTTTACGTGCAGGAGCGTATCTATGACGCCTTCACCAAGGCGTTCGCCGAGACGGCCCGCGCCATCACGGTCGGCAACGGCCTGGAAGCGGCAACCCAGATGGGGCCGGTGGCCAACCATCGCCGAATCGAAGCGCTGGAAGCCCTGACGGCGGACGCGCGCGCCAAGGGCGCCCGCGTGCTGACGGGCGGCGAGCGGCTCGGCAATCGCGGCTATTTCTTCCCCGTCACCACGATCGCCGACCTTCCTGATGACGCGCGCGCCATGCACGAAGAGCCGTTCGGCCCGATGGCGCTGATCAATCCCGTCGGTTCGGTCGAAGAGGCCATCGAAAAGGCCAACGCGCTGCCCTTCGGCCTGGCGGCCTACGCCTTCACGCACTCGGCCCGCACCGCCGACCAGCTTGCGGACGGGATCGAGGCGGGCAATGTCTCGATCAACACGCTGGAGGCGTCTGTTCCCGAAACACCGTTCGGTGGCGTGAAAGAAAGCGGTTACGGCCGTGAGGGCGGCCTCGAAGGGCTGGCGCAGTACACCGTCATCAAGAATGTGTCGCACCGCATGACGATTGCCTGACGCAGGCGGGCAAAGTGGCCGGTGCCCGGCAGGGCATCGGGGGTTCCAACACCGTTCCGGTCAATCCAGCGCGCGGTCGAGGTGGGTGTAGCCGCCGTCGACGAACAGCCACTGCCCTGTGGTGTGGCTGGCGCGGTCCGACAGCAGGAAGATGATGGTGTCGGCTATTTCTTCGGCCGTTGTCATCCTTTGGCCGAGTGGAATGCGCCTGGTGATCTCGGCGAGGCGCGCTTCGGGATCGTCGAAGGTCTTGAGCCACTTCTCGTAGAGCGGCGTCATCACCTCGGCGGGGATGACAGCGTTGACGCGGACACCGTCGCCGCGCAACGCTGCCGCCCACTCGCGCGTCAGCGAAAGCTGCGCGCCCTTGGCGGCGGTGTAGCCGCTGGTGTTGCCCTGGCCGGTCAGCGCGGTCTTGGAGGAGACGTTGACGATCGAACCGCGCGCCGTCTTGAGCCAGGGCAGGCAGTGATGGGCGGTCGTGTAGTAGTGGATCAAGTTGCGTTCGAGCGACTCGCGGAAGGCTTCCGGGCCGGCTTCGAGGCCGATGCCGTCATTGATGCCGGCATTGTTGACCAGCCCGTCGATGCAGCCGAAAGTCTGCGCCACATCCTTCACTGCCGCCTCGATTTCCGAGTCGTGCATCAGCTCGACCTGGATGAATTTTGCACGTGGCGAAAGCTTGCGGAGCTGGGCGCTGAAGTCTTCGGCCAGCGGGCTGCGGCCGAAAACGACAGGAATTGCACCCTCGGCGGCAAGGCCAAGCGTGACAGCGCCGCCGATACCCGCGCCACCGCCAGTGACGATGATCACCTTGTCCTTCAGCCCGAGATCCATCCCTGTCAGCCCTTGAATTGGAAGTCTTCGAGCGTCGCCGGCTTCATCTCGATCGAGAAGCCTGGCGCCATTGGCGGCATGTAGGCGGCGTTGCGGACGATGCAGGGTTCCTTGAAGTGTTCGTGCAGGTGGTCGACATATTCGACGACGCGGCCCTCGCGGGTGCCGGCGATGCAGATATAGTCGATCATCGACAAATGCTGGACGTATTCGCACAGGCCGACGCCGCCGGCATGYGGGCAGACCAGCAGATCATACTTCGCCGCCATCAGCAGCACGGCGAGGATCTCATTGACACCGCCGAGACGGCAGGAGTCGATCTGCACCACGTCGATGGCACCGCGCATGATGAACTGCTTGAACATGATGCGGTTCTGGCACATCTCGCCGGTGGCGACCTGAACCGGGGCCACGCCCTCGCGGATCTTGCGGTGGCCCTCGACGTCGTCGGGATTTGTCGGCTCCTCGATGAACCACGGCTTGGCGAAGGCGAGGTCGCGCACCCAGTCGATGGCCTGATCGACTTCCCATACCTGGTTGGCGTCGATCATCAGCTGGCGATCCGGCCCCAGCACCTCGCGGGCGATACGCAGACGCCTGATGTCGTCGGCCTTGTCGCGGCCGACCTTGAGCTTGACGTGGTTGAAGCCGGCATCGACCGCCTCCTGGCACAGACGGCGCAGCTTCTCGTCTTCATAACCGAGCCAGCCGGCCGATGTGGTGTAGCAGGGGTAGCCCTCGCGCTCGAGGATGGCGATGCGCTCGGCCTTGCCGGGTGCCTTCTCGCGCAGCATGGCGAGCGCTTCGTCGGACGTGATGCAGTCGGTGATGTAGCGGAAGTCGATGCAGCGCACGAGTTCTTCCGGAGACATGTCGGCGACCAGCTTCCACACCGGCTTGCCCACCATCTTGGCCCAGATGTCCCACACGGCATTGACGACAGCGCCGGTTGCGAGGTGGATCGCGCCCTTGTCGGGCCCGATCCAGCGCAACTGACTGTCCGATGTGACATGGCGCCAGAAGGCGCCCATGTCTGCTGCAACCTTGTCCATGTCCAGCCCGACGACGAGATGGCGCATCGCCTCGATCGCCGCGCAGCAGATCTCGTTGCCACGGCCGATGGTGAAGGTCAGGCCGTGACCCTCGATGCCGGGGGCGTCGGTTTCCAGGATGACATAGGCCGCCGAATAATCGGGGTCCGGGTTCATCGCGTCGGAACCGTCGAGATGCTGCGAGGTCGGGAAGCGCAGGTCGAGCACCCGCATGTCGATGATGCTGGTCATGGTTGGGTCCCTAATGGTTCAGGCGGCGACGACGCGCTGCCGCTGGGTGCCGAGGCCTTCGATGCCGAGATGCATGGTCTGGCCGGCCTTGAGATAGATGGGCGGCTTCTGGCCGAGGCCAACGCCGGGCGGTGTGCCGGTGGAGATGACATCGCCTGACTGCAGGCTCATGAAGCGGCTGAGATAAGCAACGATCTGCTGGACGGTGAAGATCATGGTCTTGGTCGAGCCGTCCTGGAAACGCTTGCCGTCGACGTCGAGCCAGAGTTTGAGCGACTGCGGGTCGGCGATCTCGTCGGCGGTGACCATCCACGGGCCGGTCGGGCCGAAGGTGTCGCAACCCTTGCCCTTGTCCCAGGTGCCGCCGCGCTCGATCTGGTATTCGCGCTCGGACACGTCGTTGATGACGCAATAGCCGGCGACGTGGGACATGGCGTCGGCCTCGTCGATGTAGCGGCCGGGCTTGCCGATGACGACACCGAGTTCGACCTCCCAGTCGGTCTTGAGGGAGCCGCGCGGGATTTCGACGTCGTCGTCGGGACCGACGATGGCCGACGTCCACTTGTTGAAGACGATGGGTTCTGCGGGGATCGCGGCGCCCGTTTCGGCGGCGTGGTCGGCATAGTTAAGGCCGATGCAGATGAATTTTCCGATGCGGCCAACGCATGCACCAAGACGAAGGTCTTCCTGGGGCGTGCCGGCGACGAGCGGCAGCGTCTGGGGATCGATCCCGCGCAGGCGGGCAAGGCCTTCGGGCGTCAGCACATCTGCGGCGATGTCGTCGACAATGCCCGAGAGGTCGCGGACGCGGCCGGATGCGTCGAGGATGCCGGGCTTTTCGTTGCCCTTGGGGCCGTAGCGGAGCAGTTTCATTGAAATCACCTTGTTTGGAAGAAGCCGGAGGCGGCGAACCGCCTCCGGGTGGTTTGGACAGGATCAGTCGTACAGGACGGCTGCGATCTCAGGCTTATCGATGTTGGTCTTGTCGTAGTAGTAGAAGCCGGTGTCGATGTTCTTTTCGACCGCTTCGCCCTTGGCTGCCTTGACCGCTGCTTCGACGGTCTTATAGCCGATGCCGACCGGGTTCTGGGTGATGGCGCCGGCCATCTCGCCATCACGGATCGCCTGCTTCTGCTGGGCGCCGGAGTCGTAGCCGATGATCACCAGCTTGCGGCCCAGTTCCTTGGCGCCGTTGATGACGCCGATGGCCGAGCCTTCATTGGCGCCGAACATGCCCTTGATATCGGGGTTGGCCTGCAGGATCGCCTTGGTGATCTCGGTCGACTTGAGGTGATCGCCGTCGCCATATTCGATGGCGACGATTTCTACCTTCGGATGGGCTTCCTTCATGCGGTTGACGAAGCCGTCGCGACGGTCGATGCCGGTGCGGCTGGTCTGGTCATGCACGACCAATGCCACCTTGCCTTCGTCGCCGATGAGCTCGGCCATCTTGTCGGCGGCAAGGGCTGCGGCGGCGATGTTGTTGGTCGAGGCGGTGGCGACTGGGATGTCGCCTTCGACGCCGGAGTCGAATGCGACAACCGGGATCTTGGCGTCCTTGGCCTGCTGCAGCAACGGCAGGGCCGCCTGGCTGTCGAGGGCGGCGAAACCGATCGCCGCCGGCTTCTTGGCAAGCGCCGCGGCCAGCATGTCGATCTGGCGGTCGACCTGGGTTTCGGAATCCGGGCCTTCGAAGGTGACGGTGACGCCGAGATCGGTGGCGGCCTTGTCGGCACCCGCCTTCACGGCCTGCCAGAACTGGTGCTGGAAGCCCTTGGAGATCAGCGGGATGTACATCTTGTCCTGGGCCATTGCCATGGTCGAGCCGTAGCCGAGGATTGTCATGGCGCTGATGGCGCCGAGCATTGTGCGTCTGGTGAACATGTTTCCTCCGATTGAACTTTGGTTGATTGTTGCTGGTGGAGCGCTTTCGCTCTCTTCTTGGTGTTGGCGCAGGGCGATGCTCTGCGCGAAGCAAGCCTTCCTCAAAGCCTGCGGCGCCGCAGAATGTCGGTGTAGACGGCGAGAATGATGATCGAGCCGGTGACCACGGTCTGCCACTCCTGGGCGACCGAAAGGATGCGCAGCCCGTTGGCGAGCACTGAGATGATGAGTGCGCCGATCAGCGTGCCGATGATGGTGCCGCGGCCACCCGAGAGCGAGGTGCCGCCGATGACCACAGCTGCGATGGCGTCGAGCTCGTAACCCTGGCCGAGCGCGGGCTGGGCCGAGTTGAGGCGCGAGGCGATCAGCAGGCCGGCGACGCCGCAGATGCTGCCGGCGAGCGCATAGACGGCGATCTTCCAGCGGTCGGTGTTGACGCCCGAAAGGCGCACAGCCTCTTCGTTTGAGYCGAGCGCGAAGGTGAAACGGCCGAGGATTGTGCGCTCGAGAATGAAGCTCGTGGCAATCGCCACCAGGAACAGGATCAAAACGCCGTTGGGGATAGGCAGGCCGGGGATGACGGTGCCGATCAGCGAGCCCTGCGAGATCTGGGTGAAGCCGGGCGTGTTGTTGAAATAGATCGGCCGCGTGCCCGAGATGACAAGCGACAGGCCCTTGAGGATCAGCATCATGCCGAGCGTGGCGATGAAGGGCGGGATCTTGAGCTTGGCAACGAAGGTGCCCGAGAGGGTGCCGCTGGCGGCGCCAGCGAGGATGGCCGCCAAGACGCCAAGGCCGAGCGGCATGCCCCAGAAGGTCAGCACCACGCCTGCGATGACCGCGCAGAAGGTCATCAGCGTGCCTACCGACAGGTCGATGCCGCCTGTGATGATGACCAAGGTCGCTGCAATCGCCAGCACGCCATTGACCGACGTCGCCTGCAGGATGGCGATGATGTTGGAGGTCTGCATGAAGTTGGGCGAGGCGAGGCTGAAGACGAGGATCAGCGCGATCAGGCTGGCAAAGGCCAGAAGCCGGTGCGCGCCGGAGAATTTCGAGCCGATCGAGATCGCCCCAGTGGATGCGGTCGCACTCATTTGGCCTCTCCCTTTGCCGGCTTACTTTGTTTGTTGTTGTTCTGGTTGGCGGTATCGCCGCGCAGCGTGGCAAGGTGCATGATCTCTTCCTGGCTGGCGCCGCCAGGCAGGATGCCGGTCAGCCGTCCCTCGCACATGACGGCAATGCGATGGCTGAGCCTCAACACCTCGGGCAGTTCGGACGAAATGACGATGATGGCGCGGCCCTGCTGGGCCAGCGCGTTCAGCAGCTTGTAGATTTCGTTCTTGGCGCCGACATCGATGCCGCGCGTCGGCTCGTCGAAGATCAGCACCTCGCAATCGCGCAACAGCCATTTAGCGATGACGATCTTCTGCTGGTTGCCGCCGGAGAGCAGGCGCACTTCCTGCTTGTCTGACGGGGTCTTGATCGCGAGCTGGTCGATGTAGCGGCTGGCAGCATCGTGCATCGCGGCCTCCTTCAGCAGGCCGCCGGGACCGGTGAAGCGGCGCAGGCTCGCCAGCACGACGTTGTTGCGCACGTCCATGCCGGTTGCGAGGCCGAAATGCTTGCGGTCCTCGGAGAGGTAGCCGATGCCGGCGCGCACGGCGTCCTGCGGCTTGCGGATGTCGACCCTGCTGCCGTGCATGAAGATGTCGCCACTGTCGCGCCGGTCGGCGCCGAAGATGGCGCGTGCGACCTCGGTGCGGCCCGCCCCCATCAGCCCGGCAAAACCGAGTATTTCGCCCTTGCGGACGGAGAAACTGACGTCGCGGATGACCACGCCGCGATTGAGGTTGTTGACCGCGAGCACGACCTCGGAGTTCGCATGGTCGGGCACGTCAGGGCGCTCGTCGGTGAGGGCGCGGCCGACCATCATCGAGATGATCTTTTCCACCGGCGTCGTTTCGGCGGGCACGGTGCCGATATATTCGCCGTCGCGCATGACGGTCACGCGGTCGGCGATGCGCTTCAGCTCGTCCATCTTGTGCGAGATGTAGACGATGCCGACGTCCTCGGCCTTGAGCCGGGCGATGATGGCGAACAGCTCGGCGATCTCGGCGTCGTTCAAGGCGGCGGTCGGCTCGTCCATGATCAGCACGCGCGACCGGTAGGACAGCGCCTTGGCGATCTCGACCATCTGCTGGCGGGCGATGGTCAATCCACCGACGAGCGTGTGTGGATCGAGCTTCAAATGCATGCTGGCGAAGATTTCGGCGGCCTGGGCGTTGAGTTTTGCCTCATCGAGCAGCAGGCCGGCGGCCTTGCGCGGCTCGCGGCCGATGAACATGTTCTGCGCCGCTGTCAGATGCGGCATCAGGTTGAGTTCCTGATGGATGATGCCGATGCCGAGGTCCTGCGCCTGGCGCGGCGAGTTGATCTCGACCGGCTTGCCGTCGAGCAGGATTTCGCCGGCGTCGCGCCGGTAGATGCCGGCGAGGATCTTCATCATCGTCGACTTACCGGCGCCATTTTCGCCCATCAGCGCATGCACTTCGCCGGAGCGCAGTTCGAGCTGGGCGTTGTGCAGCGCGCGGACGCCTGGGAACGACTTTTCGATGTCCTTCATGACGACGAGCGCGTTCATGCGCGGCCTCCTTCAAGGCCGTAGAAGCGCTTGGCTGTGGCCGAGAGGATCTGCTCCCGTTCGTTCGCGCTGAGACCTTCCAGTAAAAGCTCGGTGACCTCGATCCAGAAGCCGAAGCTCGTAGCCAAGGTCACAACCGGCCAGTCCGAGCCCCAGACAATGCGGCGCGGCCCGAACCAGGCCAGCAGCTTCTCGACTGTCGGCCGGAGTGTCGCGACGGCTTTTTCCGGTGTGGAACGGCGGTCGGCGGGCAGTTCGGTGAGCAGGCCGGAAAGCTTGCAATGCACCTGCGGGTGCCGGGCGAGCGCTGCCATGCCTGTCTCCCACATGGCGTGGCGCGGATCGCTGGCTTCAGCCGCAAATGCCGGCTTGGCGGCGTGATCGATGATGACTGCCAGCTCGGGGTTCGCCTCGATGAAACGTTTCAGCCCTGCGAGTTGTTGCGGCATGACCAGCGCATCGAAACGCAGGCCAAGCCGCTTCAGCGCGGCAATGGCTTCCGGGTGCGGGCGGGTGGCGATCCAGTCGGGATCGTCGAGATCCTGCAGCATCGGCCTCACGCCCTTGAGGAGCGGGTTTTTCGCCAGGCGCTCGAGAGAAGCCACGCTCTCGGCCGATGACAGATCAACCCAGCCGACGACGCCGGCGACCGCTTTGTCCTCGCGGCCCTGGGCGAGCAGGAATTCCGTCTCCGCTTCGGTGGGCGCGGCCTGGACCAGGATGCGCTGGCCTATGCCGGCCGTCTCGGCGAGCGGCCGCATCTCGGCTGCGCCGAAGTCGCGATAGATCGGCGCAAGATGAACGGCGTCAGGCGCCAGCCAGCCATAGTCGCCGCGCTGGAGCGTCCAGTAGTGGCAGTGGCCGTCGATCCTTTCGATCATGGCCGCCGCCCCGCCTAGATGGTGACGCCGCCGTCGACCAGGACAGCCTGGCCGGTGACGAAGCGGGATTCATCGGACAAGAGATAGACGACCAGCGGCACGATGTCGTCGACGGTTGCCAGGCGGCCGATCGGCTGGCGGGCGATGAAATCCTTCTCAGCCTGTACAGGGTCGGCGGCAGCGGCGATGCGGCCGCGCAGCGAGGGCGTGTCGACCGTGCCCGGGCAGAGCGCGTTGCAGCGTACGCCGCGGCGGACATAGTCGGCGGCCATGCCCTTGGTGAAGCCGATTACCGCGGCCTTGGTTGCGCCATAGAGCAGGCGGTTGGGGAAGCCTTTGATCGAGGAGGCCATGGACGCCATGTTGAGGATGGCGACGCCACCGGTCTTTTCCGCCTGCTCCAGCATGCCGGGCAAGAAGGCCTTGGTGGTGCGGTACATGCTCTTGACGTTGAGGTCGAAGCTGAAATCCCAGTCTTCGTCACTACAGTCCAAAATGGTGCCGTTGTGCACGAAGCCGGCGCAGTTGAAGAGCCCGTCGAGCGCAGCCTGCTGCTTGGCGAAGGCTGTGACCGCCGCGCCATCGCGGACGTCGAGACGATGGGTCTCGATGCGGCTGCTTTCGGCGGCGAGGGCCGCCAACGCCTGATCGTTGATGTCTGTCGCGATGACATGGGCGCCCTCTTTGGCGCAGGCCAGCGCACTGGCGCGGCCGATGCCTTGGGCGGCGGCGGAAATGAAGATGCGTTTCCCGCTTAGTCGCATAACCGTTGCCCTCCCAGCAAACTGCTTGCGTCTGTCTATATACGAACATACTATTCATAAATGAACCGACCTTGCAACGGGAAATGTGGGGCGGTCGACCGGGAGGATTTCGAGCGATGCCCAAACGGCCAGCCTACGCCGCAAACGACCAGGACAAGGACGAGCGCTACCGGGCGCCGGCGCTCGACAAGGGGCTCGACATACTCGAACTGCTGTCCGAACAGCCGGGCGGGCTTACACGCGCCGAAATCGTCAAGGCGATGTGCCGAGGTCCGAGCGAGGTCTACCGCATGCTGGAACGGCTGGTGGCGCGCGACTATGTCAGCCGCTCACCTGAAGGCGACCGCTACGCCCTGACCATGAAGCTTTTCGTTTTGGCGCACCGGCATCCGCCGGTTCGGCGCCTGGTCGCCCGCGCTCTGCCGCTGATGGACGGTTTTGCCAGCGATGCCGGCCAATCCTGCCATCTGGTGGTTCCGGAAGGCGGGGCAGCACTTGTCGTCGCGCATGCCAGTTGCCCCGGCAATTGGGAGTTCGGCATCAGGATCGGCGCCCATATCGACCTGCTGGCGACGGGGTCGGGTCAGACCCTGCTTGCCTTCCAGGACGAGCACTCCCAGGCGGAAGCGACGATACGCTGGGAAGGAACCAAGCTGGCAATCGCTCGGTCCAAGCTCGAGCCGGTGCTCGAAGGCTACCGCAAGGACGGCCACCGCATCGCCGAAAGCCAGCAGATCAGGGGCRTCGACGACATCTCCGTACCGATCCTGACGCCCGACGGCTATGCGATTGCGGTGCTGACCTGTCCCTATATCCAGCGGCTGGACGACGCCCAGGCCGACATCGACCAGACTCTGGTCCTGCTCAAGGACGTCGCGGCGAAGTTGTCGTTGTCGTAGCGCATTTCCGCCCAGCATGGCGCTGCCCCTCACCCTTACCC
>NZ_JBFUIP010000090.1:0-22062 GCF_056401815.1 Aminobacter sp. P4_D5
GCCTCCGAACATGGCGGCAAGATCACCGGCGGCGCCCGCGTCGACCAGGGCCATGACGGCGCCTTCTACGTCAAGCCGGCTCTCGTCGAGATGCCCGGCCAGGTCGGCCCCGTGCTCGAAGAGACCTTCGCGCCGATCCTCTATGTGATGAAGTATTCGGACTTCGATGCTGTGCTCGACGCGCATAACGCTGTCGGTGCCGGCCTGTCGTCGTCGATCTTCACCCTCGATCTGCAGGAGGCCGAGCGCTTCTTGTCGGTCGAAGGCTCCGATTGCGGCATAGCCAACGTCAATATCGGCACGTCGGGTGCAGAAATCGGCGGCGCCTTCGGTGGCGAGAAAGAAACCGGCGGCGGCCGCGAATCGGGCTCGGACGCCTGGCGYGCCTACATGCGCCGTGCCACCAACACGGTGAACTACTCCAAGGCGCTGCCTTTGGCGCAGGGCGTGTCGTTCGACATCGAGTAAGGGGCGACATCGACCGAGCCAATCGTCTGACAGACATCAAGCGTCGCCCGCGAAAGCCGGCGGCGCTTTTTCTTTGCGCCGTTCAGCCTGGCACTAGGGCGCAGCTTTCGGCGGCTTCAGTGCGCAAGATCAAAGAATTTGTCGCAGCGCGGTCTATTTTCGCCGCAGTGCCATCGATGCTATCAATGGCTTATCGAAGCAAAGGGGCGCGACGTTTGGTCGTTTTTCGCCGCAAGGGATGGGGATTTGGAGTCGCGCTTGCCGCGGCGCTGATGCTTGTCTTGCAGACGGCGGCCGGTGCTTTAGCACTTGGGCAGGGCACGCCACCGCTCGATATCTTCGGCAATCCGCTGTGCATCACCAGCAGCATGGGCCACACGGCACCCGCCAAGAGCGACCATCCGAGCCTGCCTCAATGCTGCACTCTCGGTTGCAACCTGCTCTCCGCTGCGCTCTCCACGCCGCCCCAAGGCGTGGCCTTGGCGCTCTCATCGCCAGCCCAGACTGTCGTTCAGTTCCCGGCGACGCGGCTCGATCCTTCGACGGTATTGAAATACGTCCCCGGAAATCCGCGCGCCCCGCCGCTGGCCGCCTGACCTTGCTTGCCGCGTCCGCGCGGATCATCAAATTTCTCTACCGAAACGAACTTTGCGCCACGAGCATTGGCGCGCCTATTCCATATCGGAGTCATCCCATGAACATGACCGCCCGCGCGTTCGCGCGCCCGCTTTTCCGTAGCTTCGAAGAGCGCCTCGGCATCATCGTCTTTGCCGCGATGCTGCTGTTTGCCTCGACCCATGCCTTGCTCGCTCATGGCTTCAAGGCAGGCGATCTCGAGATCGGCCACCCCTGGTCGCGCGCAACGCCAGCCGGCGCCAAGGTTGCCGTCGGCTATCTCACCGTCAAGAACAACGGCAGCCAGCCGGACCGGCTGGTCTCGATCCAGTCCGACGTTTCCGAAAAGGCCGAGATCCACGAGATGGCGGTCGACGCCAAGGGCGTGATGACCATGCGCCAGGTGACCGGCGGCGTCGAAATCCCGGCCGGCGGCGAGGTCGCTCTCAAGCCCGGCTCGTATCACATCATGTTCATGGGACTGAAGGGGCCGGTGAAAGAGGGCGAAAAGTTCTCGGGCACGCTGACCTTCGAGAAGGCCGGCACCGTGACTGTCGAGTTCCAGGCCGACAAGATCGGCGGCCAGAGCCAAGATCACTCCAGCCACTAAGAGCATGGGCGCGCGCCATCCACTTCATCGCCAAGGCAGCATCGCGCTGCTCGATGGCGCGCGTCGGTGGCTTGCCGGCCTGGTCGTTGCCGTTGTCACCTTGTTGGGTGCGACGGCTGTGGTGAGCGCCCATGCCTCGCTGCTGCGTTCGACGCCGGTCGACGGTACTGTCGTTGGGCAAGCGCTGGCGCATGTCACACTGACATTCAGCGAACCGGTGACGCCGCTGGTGCTGAAGCTCACGCGTCCGAACGGCGAATCCGTCAGGCTTGTCGGGACGCCTTCCGGGGCCGTCGTCGGTGTCGACTTGCCGGCGAACGACATGGCTGAGGGCACTTATCTGCTGTCATGGCGGGTGGTGTCTTCAGATGGGCACCCTGTCGGCGGTGTCCTGACATTCTCGGTCGGCAGTCCCAGCGCGGCACCCCTTGCACCGGCCCTCGATGACCAAGCCCTGCACAGGGCACTTTGGGCGGCAAAACTCGCGCTCTATCTCGGCTTGTTCTTCGGCGCCGGCAGCGCCTTTGCCTTGGCCTGGCTCACGCCGGAAGGACGCCATGGCGCCGGTGCTGCTTTGGCATTCACCATGCTCGGCCTTGTCGCCGTACCTGTCTCATTCGGCCTGCAAGGACTTGACGCGCTCGGCGCGCCGCTTGGCATGTTCGGCAAGGCCGTGGTCTGGCAGGCGGCTGCGGCGACCAGCTACGGCTTCACCGCGACAATCGCCTTCATCGCATTGGCGCTCGCGCTTTTGGCGCTGGTCGCAGAGGGCGTGCTGGCCCGCTTGCTTTCGCTGGCTGCCCTCGTTGGCGTGGGTGTCGCACTTGCCGCCAGCGGTCATGCCAGTGCGGCTGCACCGCAATGGCTGACGCGGCCGATGGTCTTCATCCACGGGGTCGGCATCGTATTCTGGGCCGGCGCGCTTTTGCCACTCGGTTCTACCTTCCGCCAGACGTCCGATGCCGGCGAGGCGTTGCGGCGCTTCTCGGCCACGATCCCTTGGGTGGTCGCGGCACTGATCGGTGCGGGCGTCGTGCTCGCACTCGTACAGGTCGACAGCGTCGCAGCCCTTTGGCAGACCGCCTACGGACGGCTTCTTTTGGTCAAGCTTGCTCTGGTCGCGCCGCTGCTTGTTCTCGCCGCTTACAATCGCTGGCGGCTGACCAAGCCGGCTCTGGCAGAGCAAGTGGACGCGCAGCAGCGCCTGGTGCGCAACATTGTCGTGGAGACGCTGCTCATGGTGACGATCCTGGGCGTCGTCGCCGGCTTCCGCTTCACCCCCCCGCCGCGCGTGCTGGCGATCGAGGCCGCCGAACCGGCGTCGATCCACATCCACACCGCTGACGCCATGGCCGACCTCGCCATCACGCCCGGCCACGCCGGCAAGGTCAGCGCCTCGATCGTGGTGATGACCGGCGATTTCGGGCCGCTCGATGCGCACAGCGTCGTACTCCGCCTCAGCCGCCCGGATGCGGCTCCGGTCAGCATGGCCGCACGCAAGCCCGGCGACGGCACCTGGCGGGCCGACAATCTCGAACTGCCGGTGCCGGGGATCTGGACGGTAGCGATCGATATCGGAGTTTCCGAGACCAGCAGCGTGACGCTGGACGGCGAGATCGCCATCCGGCAGTAAGTCCCGCATTGCGAATTCCAAGCATTTCTCCCACAAATGGCCGTCTCAGTCGACAGGAGCAGGGCATGGCCGAGGGCAAGACCAAACGTTTCGAAGCGACGTTGACGGCGTTGCGGGGCATTTTGATCGTGGCCGCCGCACTGGTCGCGTTCTTTTATCCCATCCAGGCGGTGCAATTGCTGATCATGGTCGGCGGCGGCCTTTTGCTCGTCGATGGTATTCTGGGGCTGGCGACAATCGATTATGCCGCACCTCGGACAACCGGCCATTGGCTCGCGCTCGCCCGTAACCTGTTGTCGATCGCTGCCGGCGTGATCGTTCTGTGCAGCGGCTTGCTCGCCAACGTCTTCACCTTGTCCTTCATGGCCCGCCTTGTCGGGTTGCTTGCCCTGCTCGTCGGCCTTTTCGAGATGGCGTCGAGCTTCCTGCACAGCGACCGCCAGACGCGGCTATGGCCGACGCTGGTCGGCGGGGCGGTCTATGCCGCTTTCGGCCTCGCACTGATGTTCGTGCCGCTGACAAGTGCAGCCACGCTGATGCGCATCGCCACGATCCTGATGCTGCTCTATGCGTTGCTGTTGTTTTATCGCGCCTGGCGCATCCGCACTGCTGTGTGATCAGTTCGTGCCGGCAAAACCGGTGAGGAAGGCGGTCAGATTGTCGCCGAGCGCGTCGCAGAGATAACCGCCCTCCTGGACGATGACCGTGGGCAGGGCGAGCTTGGCGATTGCTTCGGCGATGCGTGAAAAGCCCGGTGTCGTCACCGACAGCCCGCCGAACGGGTCGCCTTCGAAGGCGTCGAGCCCGAGCGCCACGACCAACGCGTCAGGTGCGAAGGCCTCGATACGGCGGTTGGCGTGCGCAAGCGCTTCAAGGAACTCGGCGTCGCCCGATTTGCGCGGCAAAGGCAAATTGTAGTTGTAGCCGAGACCGGCGCCTTCGCCGCGCTCGTCGGCATGGCCCCAGAAGAACGGGTAGAAGCGGCTCGGGTCGGCATGCAGCGACACGGTCAAAACGTCTGCTCTGTTGTAGAAGATGCCTTGCGTGCCGTTGCCGTGATGCAGGTCGACATCGAGGATCGCCACGCGTGAGGCGCTGGAGCGCAGCCGCTGTGCGGCGATGGCCGAATTGTTGAAGAAGCAAAAGCCGCCGGCGACATCGGCAAAGGCGTGGTGGCCGGGCGGACGACACAGCGCATAGGCCGCGGGTTCGCCCGAAAGCACGGCTTCGGTGGCAGCCACCGCACTCCAGGCGCTCCAACAGGCGCTATCGAAGGTTTCGGCCGAGATCGGGCAGGCGGTGTCGGCCATGTGATAGCCGGCCTGGCCGGCGGCACCGGCCGGGTAGGTGCCGTTGCGGGCGAGCGGGTGGATGTTGGGGATTACCTCTGCCGAAGCGCCTTCCATGCGCTGCCAGCGTTCGAAGATATGGGTCAGGAAATCGATATATTCGGGCGTATGCACCGCCGCGATAGGGCCGAGGCCGTAATCCTTCGGGCGATGGATCGAGGTGCCCGCGGCGCGCGCGCCGGAAAGCAGGCGCTCGACACGCTCGGGCTGCTCCAGATTGGGTTTTTGCGCGCCCATCGACAGGAAGGCCTTGGGGTCGTGGCGCTTCTGTTCTTCCGCGTAGAAGGTCTTCATTTCGGCTCCCCGTTAGGTTCGCTCAGCGCGGTGAAAATCCGTTGCTCGGCGATGTAAGAGCGTTGATCGCTCGTCCATTCAAAACCCAGCCTTTCACAGAAGTCTCGCGCTCGCGGGTTTGCCTCGTCGACCGAAAGCCGCATGTATACGCTGCCTTTGCTCTGGGAAAGTTTGGCGACATGCCGCAAAAGCTGCTCGCCAATGCCAAGACTGCGGAAATCCTTGTCGACGAACAGATCCTGGACAAACACGCCCGGGCGACCGTACCAGGTCGAAAAGATCGGGAAAAACAGGCACATGCCAGCGAACGAGCCGTCCGCCTCGGCGATCACCGCCTCGAAGGCCGGGTTGTCGCCGAAGCCGAAATGCTTGAGGTTTTCCTCGGTGCAGATCAGGTCCGTCTGGCCGATATGCTCGGCAAGGTCGACGATCGCCTTCATGAGCAACGGCACATCGTTTGATGTCGCTGGACGGATAGTGACTGTGGGCTGTGACTTGGTGGCGATGCTCATTCTCCCAATTCTGCTTTGGAAGCGGAATTGATAGCATCGGAGCGGCGTTGACGAGGGGTTTCAGTTCTGGCCGCAAGGATATTGCCGCCATGGCCCCACGCTGCTGGGCTTAGGCCTCGACGACCTTCAGCCGCTTGTCGAAGACGCCGAGCACGCGGGCCAGTTCATGGCCGCGCTTGAGGATCAGCCCGCCAGCGGCAACAACCGAAAAGGCGCCCTGCTTGCGGGCGAATTTCGGGTCCTTGACGATCTGGAACAGGGGGGTTTCGCTGGTGCGGCGGAAGACCGAGAAGACGGCGCGGTCGCTGAGATGGTCGATGGCGTAGTCGCGCCACTCATTGGCGGCGACCATGCGTCCGTAGAGCCTGAGAATCTKATCGAGTTCACGTCTTTCGAATGCCACCGGGAGATCTTGGCGCTCCCTACGGGCCTCATGGAGCGGGATCAAAACCGCGGATGTCTCGCCATCCTCCGCCCCAGCACCGCGATCAGTCATCAATCGTTCCCTTGCAGAATACGACTTCGACACGTGCATGCCGCCCGAAAATCGCAAACGATCTTTCGGAAAGGATCATGCACAGACTCAAACTGCTACAGCGTCCGTTGCGCGTCCAAGAGGACGTGCGACGTTGTTAGAATCGCGCATTCGCGCTCGAATTGCAAGCGACGGCTAGGAATCAGGCCTGCCTGGAATGGTTCACGGAAGGTTACAGTTTAGGTAACGTCTACGAGACAGGCTGTTGGAATTGGTGATGACTCGCCACATTCCTGCCGTTTTTTATCCGCGCTGGCGCCCCAATGTCCAACGATTTTACCCGTGTTGCCTGAGACGGTTCGGTCCGGCACCGGCTCGTAAACCCCAAGCCCCMCGCCCACGGGCCTGAGTCGGATCGAACCAACCTCGCCCTCCTTGAGGGTCAGGTGCGACGATCCCAAAATCTGAAGCCGACGTCTGGCAGCAAGCTGGCGTCGGCTTTTTTGCGTCAAAGTGCGGTGACCGGCTTGCGCACGACCGCTGCGCCGAGGATCGGGCCAGGCAGGCCATCCTTGCCGACCGCCTGCAGCAACACCGCGCAGCCGCCTTTCTTTTCCACTTCGCTCTTAGGCAGTTCAAAACGCTGTGCCTTGCCGTGCCACATGCCGGCTGTGTGCAGGTCTGTGACGGCATTCCAGTACGTGACGCTGCGGCCCTTGTTTTCGCCTTTCTGGAGGTCGACGACCTGCGGCGGCTGGTAGTGCACGACCACGACATGGGCGGCATTGTTCGCCCCTTTGGCTTCGCCGACGTCGATGGTGTAGGTGTCGCCATTTTCGGTGACCTTGACGTCGACATTCATGCCCTGTCCGGTCTTGGCAAGGTTGTCGAGCGCGCCAGTCACTTCCTCGCGCTTGGCGCCGTTGACATGGGTGCGGCCGTTGATGACGGCCTGGGGCGTGTAGACCGAGCGTGAGCCGAAGGCGCGCATATAGGCGTATTGGCGCTCGGTATTGTCGGTGCTCGCCAGCTTGTCCTGCCAGCCGAGATAGTCCCAATAGGTGACGTGATAGGCAAGCGCCACGATGTCGTCCTGGGCGGCGAATTTCGCAAACAGCTCATCAGCTGGCGGACAGGAGTTGCAGCCCTGGCTGGTGAAGAGCTCGATAACGCCGAGAGGACGTGTCGTGGGTTCGGCATGCGTTGTGCCGGTAAACCCGGCAACGGCCAGCGCCACCGCTGCCAGCCGAAAAGATCTGCGAAACTCCATGACCAATCCAGTTCCTCGGCCGGCGTCACCGGCTTTTTCTTTTGGTTGCTGAAATATGTGGCAGATGCGCCATTCAACGGGAAGTCACGTTGCGGTGAAATTTTAGCTAGATTGCATTTCCGCAGCGTCAGCTTCGAGTCGTGGAATTTCTTATCGAAAATACCCCGTTCGGGTTAGAATTCGGAAACCGGCGAGGGAGATTTCAATGCTGGAACAGCTCAGCCAACATCTCGACCTCTATTGCGAGCGTAGCGATATCGGGCTTTGGGCCGAACCGCTCAACGCCTTGAGCAATCTCGCCTTTTTCGCAGCTGGCCTGTGGGGTGTCTACGAAGCGCGGCGACTCAAGGCAGGTGCCTTCGCCGAGGTGCTGGGCTGGTGGGTGGTGGCGATCGGCGTCGGCTCGACGCTGTTTCACACCTTCGCCACCGAAGCCACCAAATGGGCCGACATCCTGCCCATCGCCGGTTTCACGCTTGCCTATACTTTGTTCAACCTGCGCCGCTTCGCCGGCATGGCGTGGCCGAGGGCGCTTGGCATCTTCTTTGGTTTCTACATCGCGGTCGGCTTTGTCACCTTCATGGTGCCGGACTGGCTGCGCGCCGCCTCCAATGGCACCACCGGATACCTGCCGCCGTTCCTGGCGCTGATCTTCTTTGGTTGCGTGGTGATCGCCAAAGGCAACCGTGCCGGCTGGTACAATATCGCTGCCGCCGCGATCTTTGTCGCTTCCGTCACCTGCCGCGTCATCGACCCGCTGGTCTGCGACGCCATGCCGATCGGCACGCATTTCATGTGGCATATGCTCAACGGGCTGATGCTGGGCGTGCTGCTGGCCGCGACCACGCGTTATGGGAACCCTGGGTCGGACGACCGGACAGGCACGCAGACAGTGCGCGCCTGACGACGGGCCCGTCTTATCCGGCCAGGGACGTTGCCGGTTTCGAATGCTTTTCGGCCCACTCATCGAGCCATTCGGCTCCCTGCATCTCGATCAGGCGCGACGAGGTCCGGTCGAATTCGAAGGCCTCGTGGCCGCGCTTGCCGGCATAAAGCTTGTCGGGCGTTGCCGCAGCACTCAGCACCAGCCGCGCATGCTGGTCATAAAGCGTATCGATCAGCAGGATGAAACGCTTGGCCTCATTGCGGTTGGCTTCGGCCATGACAGGCACATGATCGACAAAAACAGTCGGATATTTCGCCGTGATCGCCAGATAGTCGCGTGCCGCGAGCGGCTTTTCGCACAGATCGGCGAAGGAAAAGCGCGCGCATCCGTCGACCGCTGCCGGCACATGCACCTTGCGGCCCTTGACTGCGACGATGGCCGGCTCGGCGGTCACGCCGTGGGTCACCTTCGCCCAGGCCTTGTCCATCGCCCGGTCGGCCGCTTCGCCGAGCGGGGTCAGGTAGACCGGCACGCGGTCGAGCTTTTCCAGCCGGTAGTCGGTGTCGGCATCGAGGTTGAGCACCACGGCGTTCTGTTCGAGCATGCCGATGAACGGCAAGAACAGCTGGCGATTGAGTCCGTCGCGGTAAAGATCGCGGGGCGCGACGTTGGAGGTGGCGACAAGCACGACGCCGAGGCCAAACAGCGCCGAAAACAGCCTCGACAGGATCATCGCGTCGGCGATGTCGGTGACCGAGAATTCGTCGAAGCACAACACCCAGGCTTCTTCGGCAAGGGCCGCGGCCACCGGCGGGATCGGGTCATCGTCCCGTGAGGTGCCGTTCTTGCGTGCCGCGCGCTGCTTTTGGATGCGGTCGTGCACATCGGCCATGAAGTCGTTGAAATGGACGCGGCGCTTGTGCTTGACCGGCACGAGCTCGAAGAACATGTCCATCAGCATGGTCTTGCCGCGGCCGACGCCGCCATGGACGTAGAGACCCTTCACCGGCTCGTGGCGCGGCTTGCGCTTGGCAAACAGCCAGCCCAGCGCGCTCGACTTGCGCGCCAGCCTCTTGTCGGAAATCTCGTCGATCAGCCGGTCGAGTGCCGCAACGATCGTCAGTTGCGCGGGATCGCGGCGAACGCTGCCCAATTCGACCAGATGGTCATAGCGCTGCCTGACGGTCACATGGGTCTGTAGGCCGTCACGCAGATGCATGGGTCACTCTGGCACGAATTCGAAGACCTGCCTTTTATACTAGCGGTGGAGCGAGATCGGCAGGCCGTTCGAGGTCTGGCCGTCGAAGCGGCCTTCACCCGACGAATACAGCCTGGCCAGCGACGCCCCGCCTTCATCGTAAAGCGTCAGCTGCTTGCCGGCGACGTTCCACGACTTGACGCCGTCGATCGGTGCCGGGCAGCGCAGCGGGCCAGCGCGGAAACCCTGGCCGAACTTGGTCTGCGGCGTTGCCACCTTGCAGCTCTGGCCGGAAACCGAAGCGCTCCACACGCCAGCAACACTCGTTGCGGTCAGGTCGGGTGCGTTGGCTGCGGCGGCGCCGCCGTCGGCGGGCAGGGCCGCGACCTGGGTCTGCTGCTGCGGCGCTGCCGGGAATTGCGATGCGCCTGCCGCACCAGGTGCTGAGGGCGGTGGCAACTGACCGCTGGTCACGGTGCCGGCGGGTGCTGCGGGCAGCGGAGCCGGCTGGGTGTCCATCGACGAAAGGCGCGTGCTGTTACAGCCGGCAGCCGCCAAAAGCGCCACCAGCGATGCGGCCAGCAGGCCGGTTTTCGAAAAAGCCATTGCATTCCCTCCGTGGGGCAGTTCTGGGGGCGCCCCCGCGCGATCGACAGTTCGCCTGTAAAGCGGCGAAGTTGGCACAATTTCAACCGCATATGGTTAAAATAGGGTTTGCATCGGAATTTGTTGCAAAATTGTCGCAAGTCTTGGCCCGGCCCGCCAAGACTGGTAATTCGGAGACGTTTCCGCCATATAGGCGCCAAACAGCCGCGAGAAATTTCCACCATGGCCAATATGGCCCCATTCGCCAAGATGAACGGGCTCGGCAACGAGATCATCGTTGCCGACATGCGCGGCCGCGCGGACCGCGTTGCGCCTGCCGCAGCTGTGGCGTTGAACGCCGATGCGGCGACCAAGTTCGACCAGATCATGGCGATCCACGACCCGCGCACATCAGGCACCGCCAATTATATCGAGATCATCAATTCCGACGGCTCCAAGGCGCAGGCCTGCGGCAACGGCATGCGCTGCGTCGTCCAGGCGCTGGCCGCCGAGACCGGTGAGAAGCTGTTCACCTTCGAGACCATCGCCGGCATTCTCAATGCCGAAGAGCATGACGATGGTTCGATCTCTGTCGACATGGGCGTCCCCCGTTTTGGCTGGCAGGACATTCCGCTCGCCGAGGAATTCCACGACACGCGCATGATCGAGCTGCAGATCGGGCCGATCGATGCGCCGGTGCTGCATTCACCCTCGGTCGCCTCGATGGGCAATCCGCACGCCATCTTCTGGGTCGACAAGGATGTGTGGTCCTACGACCTCGACCGTTTCGGTCCGCTGCTCGAAAACCATCCGATTTTCCCCGAGCGCGCCAACATCTCGATTGCTCAGGTGACTTCGCGCGAGACGCTGAACCTGCGCACCTGGGAGCGCGGTGCCGGCCTGACGCTGGCTTGCGGTTCGGCAACCTGTGCTGCTGCGGTCAGCGCCGCGCGCACCGGCCGCACCGGCCGCACGGTCACCGTCACCGTGCCGAGCGGCGGCACGCTCAAGATCGACTGGCGCGCCGACGACCATGTCGTCATGACCGGTCCGGCCGAGTGGGAGTTCTCCGGGCTTTTCGATCCGGCTACTGGCGCCTGGACCCGCGACCAGCAGGACGTCGCCTGATGGCAGTCGACGTCGTCACTTTCGGCTGCCGCCTCAACACCTACGAATCCGAGGTGATGAAGCGCGAGGCCAAGGCCGCGGGGCTGGAAGAGCTCAAGGGCGGGGCGGTGATCTTCAACACCTGTGCGGTCACAAGCGAAGCCGTGCGCCAGGCCAAGCAGTCGATCCGCAAGGCGCGCCGCG
Organism: Aminobacter sp. P4_D5; assembly: GCF_056401815.1. Classification (NCBI taxonomy): domain Bacteria; kingdom Pseudomonadati; phylum Pseudomonadota; class Alphaproteobacteria; order Hyphomicrobiales; family Phyllobacteriaceae; genus Aminobacter; species Aminobacter sp. P4_D5. The sequence goes on from NZ_JBFUIP010000090.1 coordinate 11,207, forward strand.
AAAACCCCGAAGCGCGCATCATCGTGACCGGCTGTGCCGCGCAGACCGATCCGGCCGCCTTTGCAGATATGGCGGAAGTCGACCTCGTGCTTGGCAATGAGGAAAAGCTCAAGGCGCACAATTACCGGGCGCTGCCCGACTTCGGCGTCAACGATTCTGAAAAGGCCCGCGTCAACGACATTTTTTCCGTGCGCGAGACCGCTGGCCATATGGTCGACGCCATCGAGGGCCGGGCGCGCGCTTTCGTGCAGGTCCAGAATGGCTGCGACCATCGCTGCACCTTCTGCATCATCCCTTATGGCCGGGGCAATTCGCGCTCGGTGCCGATGGGAGCCGTTGTCGAGCAGATCAAGCGACTTGCCGGCAACGGTTATGCCGAAGTGGTGCTGTCTGGCGTCGACATGACCAGCTACGGTGCTGACCTGCCGGGCGCGCCGCGCCTGGGCAAGCTGGTCAAGACGATCCTGCGGCAGGTGCCCGACGTGCGCCGGTTGCGCCTTTCCTCCATCGATTCGATCGAGGCCGACGAAGATTTGCTCGAAGCCATCGCAACCGAAAACCGGCTGATGCCGCATCTGCATCTGTCGTTGCAGTCGGGCGACGACATGATCTTGAAGCGCATGAAGCGCCGCCATCTGCGCGACCAGTCGATCCAGTTCTGCCAGGACGTGCGCAAGCTGCGCCCCGACATCGTCTTCGGCGCCGACATCATCGCCGGTTTCCCGACCGAGACCGACGAGATGTTCGAAAATTCGATCCGGATCGTCGATGAGTGCGGGCTGACCCATCTCCACGTCTTCCCGTTTTCGCCGCGCGAAGGCACGCCCGCCGCGCGCATGCCGCAGGTCCGGCGCGAGATCGTCAAGAAGCGCGCGGCACAGCTGCGCGCTGCCGGCGAGACAGCCTACCAGCGCCATCTCGAAAGCCTGACGGGCTCGCGCCAACAGGTGCTTGTCGAGCGCGAAGGGCTTGGTCGCACGGAAGGCTTCACGCTTGTTGCGCTCGATCAGGGTGCGCCGGGCGAAATCATAGAGGTCGACATCGCCGGACATGACGGCGAGCGGCTGACAGCGGCACCGGCCGCCGCACGCGCGGCCTGACGAAAGCGACCGCATGGCATTCGGGTTCATCAAGAAAGTCTTTTCCTTCGGCAAGAAGGAAGCTCCACAGCAGCCGGCAGAGGACGAGGTCCTGCCGCCGCTGAATTTCGACGCGCTTCAAGCGTTGAAGCCTGCGCTTGAGTCTCCCTCCCCCTCGAGGGGAGGGTCGATCGACGAAGTCGGGGTCGCCGGATCGTCGGCGCCGAGCACTGCCGAGACGACCCCTTCTGGTCCTTCGGACCATCTCCCCCTCAAGGGGGGAGAGGAGGTCGCGCCGGATGAACCTGCGCCTGCGCCTGAAGTGCCGGAGCCTGCACCCGAAAAGCCCGCTGAGCCGCTGGTCCCGGAGTCGACCCCGGTCGAGCCCGAACCGCTTCCGGTGGAAATCCCCATTCTGCCGACCGAGCCGGCTGAACCGGATCAGCCTGAAGAAATTCCGTACCAGCCGGAGCCGTCCGAAACGCCGCCGGCGATGCGTGCGCCTGAAATCGAGCCGGTCGCGCCTGTAAAGCCGGAGCCGGCCGTCGAGGCTGTGGAGCTTGCGCCTGCGATTCCCCTCCCCCTTGAGGGGAGGGTGGCCGCGCAGCGGTCGGGTGGGGTCGCCGAATCGTCAGGTGCGGCGCAGGCCGAGGCCACCCGACCAGCACCGAGCACTGCCGAGACAACCCCCTCTGGTCCTTCGGACCATCTCCCCCTCAAGGGGGGAGAGGACGCCCAGCCGTCATCCGTCGCCGAACAATCGGCCGTGTCGCCCGCGCCGAAAACCGCTGCCGGCAAGGTCACGGTCAGCAAGAAGGTCGAGCAGAAGGCCGAGATTGTCGAGGCTGCCGCGCCCGCGCCGAGAGTCAGCTGGTTCCAGCGCCTGCGTCAGGGCTTGTCGCGCTCGTCGAAGGAGCTGTCGGGCAACATCGCTGGCATCTTCACCAAGCGAAAGCTCGACGAAGACACGCTGCAGGACCTCGAAGACGTGCTGATCCGCGCCGACCTCGGCGTCGAGACAGCCCTTCGCGTCACCGATTCGCTTGCCGCCAGCCGCTACGGCAAGGACGTGTCCGACCATGAGGTCCGCTCGATCATGGCCGTCGAGATAGAAAAGGTCCTGACGCATGTGGCGTTGCCGCTGGAGCTCGACCTGTCGCACAAGCCGCATGTCATTTTGGTCGTCGGCGTCAACGGCACCGGCAAGACCACGACCATCGGCAAGCTCGCGGCAAAACTGACCGAGGGCGGGCTATCAGTGATGCTGGCCGCCGGCGACACGTTCCGCGCCGCGGCCATCGAACAGCTCAAGATCTGGGGCGAGCGCACGAACTCGCCTGTCATCGCCTCGAAGCTTGGCGCTGATGCCGCTGGTCTTGCCTATGACGCGTTCGAAAAGGCCAAGGAGGCCGGCTCGGACGTCCTAATCATCGACACCGCCGGGCGCTTGCAAAACAAGACCGAGCTGATGGCCGAACTCGAAAAGATCGTGCGCGTGCTCGGCAAGCTCGACCCTGAGGCACCGCATACGGTGCTGCAGACGGTCGACGCCACCACCGGCCAGAACGCGCTCAACCAGGTTGAGATCTTCCGCAATATCGCAGGTGTGAACGGCCTGGTGATGACAAAACTCGACGGCACGGCGCGTGGCGGTATTTTGGTCGCAATCGCCGCCAAGCATAAGCTGCCGGTCTATTTCATCGGCGTCGGCGAACAGGTCGACGATCTCGAACCCTTTTCGGCAAGCGATTTCGCCAAGGCGATCGCAGGAGTCGCCTGACCTATGAACGCACCGATCCTCGAACGTGATCCTTCGGACCCGACGACCAAGAAAGAAGAGGTCAGCCCGATCCTCAAGCTGGTGCTGGAGCTCGGGCCGCTTGTCGTTTTCTTCTTTGCCAATGCGCGCGGCGAATGGCTGGCGTCGCATTTCCCGACCTTGGCCGAAATGGGCGGACCGATCTTCATAGCCACCGGCCTGTTCATGGCGGCAACCGCGATTGCCCTGATCGCGTCGTGGCTGCTCACCCGTTCGCTGCCGATCATGCCGCTGGTGTCGGGCGTCGTCGTCTTCGTCTTCGGCGCACTGACGCTTTACCTTCAGGACGATATTTTCATCAAGATGAAGCCGACCATCGTCAATACGCTGTTCGGCGTGATTCTGCTTGGCGGCCTGTTTTTCGGCAAGTCACTGCTCGGCTACGTCTTTGCCTCCGCCTTCCGGCTCGATGCCGAGGGCTGGCGCAAGCTGACCTTTCGCTGGGGCTTGTTCTTCCTGTTCCTGGCCGTGGTCAATGAAGTGGTATGGCGCTCGTTTTCGACCGACGCCTGGGTAACGTTCAAGGTGTGGGGCATCATGCCGATCACGCTTTTGTTCACCTTCAGCCAGATGCCGCTGATCATGCGCCATTCGCTGGACGATCATTCGTCGAAATAGGGGGAATCATGGAGTTCATCGCCGACCGCGAGTCCCTGCGCCAGCATTACCGGGCGCCCGGCGACGGCGCGGTGAAGAAGGAACTCCGCCACCTCGATCATCACGCCAAAAGTTTCCTGGCGCGCAGCCCTTTCGTGCTGGTCGGCTCGTCCGACGACAAGGGCAATGCCGATGTCACGCCCAAGGGCGACAGACCGGGTTTCGTTGCCGTGCTGGACGATGTCACCATCGCCATTCCCGACCGGCCGGGCAATAACCGGCTCGATACGCTCGAAAACGTCATCGCCAACCCGGCGGTCGGCCTGCTGTTCCTCATTCCCGGCATGAACGAGACGCTGCGTATCAATGGCGAGGCGCGCCTCACCGCCGATCTCGCATTGCGCGAGCAGCTCGCCGCCGAGGGCAAGCCTCCGGTCACTGTCATGGTGGTTGCCGTCAAGGCGGTCTACATGCACTGCGCCAAGGCGTTCATGCGTTCGGAGCTATGGGCGCCCGCGACCTGGCCAGACCGGGCCAGTCTGCCGACATTGGGGCAGATCCTGCGCGACCAGCTGGCGCTGGCCGAAAATGCCGAGGCGCTCGATCGCTCGCTCGACGAGTCCTACCGCAAGACCATGTGGTAGCCTAATAGGGCCGGCTACACAGGGCGTTAAGCCCCGTTAACCTGTTATGCGCGTTACGCATTGCTGCATTGCAGCATCTTATTTTGCGGCGCGGCAATTCCTATGTCATCTTCAGATTGATCAGGGAGGTCATATCGCGCCGCGAAAAGCGGCATGATGAAAGGAACAAGCCATGTTTTTTGACAGCCTTCTGACCCGTGCCCGCGAAAGCGCTTCCAAGCGCAAGCACTACAAGCGCCTTGTCGCCGAGATCGACGGCTTCTCCGGCCGTGACCTGGCCGACATGCGCGCCGACCGCAGCGAGATGCTGTTTCAGGCCTACAAGCAGGTTTACGGCTGAGCTTCGGCTTAACCGAGCCACTCTATCCAGCGTCCGTGATAATCGCAGCGGGCGAGCGCCCTCGTGGTGCCGCCCGGCCATGATGTCAGGCTGAGCGTGGCGTAGGGATCGCCCGCTGCCAGCGGCTCCATCCGGAGCCAATAGAGAGGCGATCCGGCATCCGCCGCCGCACCTTCCGCCTCCAGAAGCTCGACAATCCTGGCACGCGTTGCTGGTGGCATGTATTGCCACATGATCGAGTGAAACAGCACGAAGGCTGCATCCGGCCTTCGCGCCGAAAGCCGCTGCTGCAGAAATTCCGCGGCACCTTGCTTCACCAATGCTGGCTGTTCCTGTGCGGCGAGGCTGATCGCCGCATCGAGTCGCTCAAGCCGCAATCTCTGGTCGGCCCAGACATAGGCTCGAAGCCTCAGCCGCTGCGCCTGATCCGAAATGCGAATCGGTGCGATATCGCAGCCGGCCTGGTCAATGACCCGCAGCTCGCCCGATAGCGGCAACACCAGTCCTCTGACATCGGGCGCGAGCTGCACCGGTGAGGCAACGCCCCAATCCTTTTCCCCGTAGCGATAGTGAAACCGGTCGAAGAGAAGGTTGAGCCCGGCGCTTGAGCCGATCTCGGCCAGTTCCAGCGGCAGGCCGCTTTCCCTGGCAATCGCCAAAAAACCTGGCAGCAGCATGGCAGCACGAGCAATCTCGTTTGTCTGCGGCGCGCTCTCGAGCATCTCAAGCAGGTGAGCCTCGTTGCGTGCGAGGGCGTTTGGTATGGCCGAAGCGATGGCCAGATCATCGGCTGTCTCAGGCGGGTAGATCTTTGCCAGCTCGGCGTCGGCGCCAGACAGCAGCAGTGCGTGCAGCCCACCGCAGAGCCTCAAGGCAAGCGCATCGGCGCGTGGATCGCCAGGCCAGCGAAGCACCTTGCGCCCGACCGCGCTTTGATCGTCGAGGACGCTCGCCAGCACCCGGCACAATCGCGCCGTGAATGGCGAACCGAGCTGGTCGCAGGCGTCGGCCTGGTTGTGAAAATGGCTGCGAACGCGGGAGGGGAGATCGCTATCGGGCATGGCGGGCAGACTAACCCGCGCCGCGACTTATTGGGAAGCGGCGACCGCCTTTTCGATCTCGTGCATCAGCGTCGTCGCTACGGCTTCGGGCGTCAGCGGGCCGACATGCTTGAAGGCGATCTTGCCATCCTTGCCGACGAGGAAGGTCTCAGGAATCCCGTAAACGCCCCAGTCGATTGCCGCGCGGCCGTTGGGGTCGACGCCAACCGCGTCATAGGGATTGCCGAGATCGCCGAGGAAACGGCGCGCGTTCTCCGCCTTGTCCTTGTAGTTCAGGCCCATGATGGTCAGGCGCTCGTCCTTGGACAGGCCGACGATGACCGGATGTTCTTCGCGGCAAGGCGCGCACCACGACGCCCAGACATTGACCAGCGTCACCTTGCCGATGAATTCAGCCGAGTTCAGGCCAGGAAGCGAAATACCTTCCAAAGGCGGCAACTCGGTCTTGGGTGCTGTGTGTCCGATCAGGGCCGAGGGTACGACCGACAGGTCGCGGCCGGACAAAAGCTGCATCAGGAAAACGCCGGCGAGTACCAGAAACAGCAGCAGTGGCAGCAGCACGATGAGTTTGCGCGGACGCGCCGGCTTTTCGGTTTCGGTGCTCATGATTGCTTTACCCGGTCGGAACGGCGGCGGTGGCCTGCCGCCTCGAGTTCGGCCAGTTCGCGCTTGCGGGCGCGCTGGTCAGCGAGGATCCACAGGATCAGTCCGGCGATGGCCAATGCCGAAACGCCATAGGCAGCAGTTACATAAAGAGCGTGCGCGCTCATCGAGCATCCTGGCAATATTCGTTCATGTCGCTGTATCCGAGCATGGCCCTTCACTTAGCCGTGGGTGTGACGCTAGGCAATCGGACGCCGCGCCGCACCGTAATAGTTGAAGCGATCGTGATCAGTCCGTGCCCGAGCGTAGCGCGACCGCCGCCGCCAGCGGGCCGATGACGGCCAAAAACATGGTCAGCGCGCACAGGATCATGAAGGGCGGGGTGAACGGGTYGGGATCGTTGACTGCGCCATATGCCGCCGTCACGCCGAAGATCAGCACCGGGATGACCAGCGGCAGCACCAGCACCGAGATCAGCAGGCCGCCGCGCGGCAAGGCAACGGTGACCGCCGCACCGGCTGCGCCGATGAAGACGATGGCAGGCGTGCCGACAAGCAGCGTGAGCGCTGCGGCCCCAATGCCGAGCGGCGACATGTTCATGAAAAGGCCGAGCAGCGGAGCCGCGATGACCAGCGGCAGTACGCTTGCCGTCCAGTGCGCGAGGCATTTGACGAACACAGTCAGCGCCAGCATGTGCCGGTCGGCGTTGAGCACCAGAAGGTCGAGCGAGCCGTCCTCGCGGTCGGCCTGAAACAGCCGGTCGAGCCCGAGCAAGCTGGCAAGCAGGGCGCCGATCCAAAGAATCGCCGGGCCGATGCGGGCGAGCAGGTTGAGGTCGGGGCCGACGCCGAAGGGGATGGTGACGATCACCGCGAGGAAAAACAGCACGCCCGTCAGCGCCCCGCCGCCGGAGCGGATGCCCATGCGCAGATCGCGAAGATAGAGGGCTAGCATGAAAGGTGCCGCCTTTTCGTCCGCAAGCGCGGGCTGAAAAGTTGGTGCGCGGAGTTTTCAAACATGCATCCGCCCCATCTCCAGCGTCTCAGCGCCCACCAATCCCAGCGGCAGGTGCGTCGCGGCGATGATGATGCCGCCTGCCGCGCAATGTGCCTTCATCAGCTCGGCGAATTGCGCTTCCGAGGCCTTGTCGAGGCCGGCGGTGGGTTCGTCGAGCAGCCAGACGGGGCGGTGGCTGATCAAAAGCTTGGCGATCGCGGCGCGGCGCTTCTGGCCGGTCGAGAGATAGCCGAAGGGCAGGTGGCCGAGGCCGCCAAGCCCGACCTCTTCGAGCGCATCTGAGATGCCGAGCTTGCCGTCGCCGCAAAACTCGCGCCAGAAGACGAGGTTTTCGCTGACGGTGAGGGCAGACTTCATGGCGTTCTGGTGGCCGAGATAGTGGCAGGCCAAAGTCACTGTCGAAAATTCCTCGCCGCCGCCCTCGACAGCGATTCGCCCAACTATATGCGGCAACAGACCGGCAATGACGCGCAGAAGCGTCGACTTGCCCGAGCCGTTGGGGCCGGTGACGACAAGGGCGGCACCATCCTCGAGCGAAAAGCCGATACCGGCAAATACTGCCTCGCCGCCGCGTTCTCCGCTTAGATTTTCGGCGATCAGCCGCATTTGTTCTCCATCGCCGAAAGTCTTGTCGCCGCCACTTTGCGTTGCGGCAAAATAGGCGAATCTCGGTCTAGAACTATTCCAATAAATTCTCTATATGCCACTCGACCATGCCAGCGGTCGGCATGGAAACAGAATTTGCGCCGAACCAGCGCACGCGCCGCCTTGAACGGCTMGGGTTGCTTGGGACCGGACAGCGGAAATGGCCGTACCCGCACCTTTGCGCGTGATTGCATGCCATCGGAGTCCGTTCCCGCGTAGGCTGAACAGACAAGGATGGATCGCACGTGTCCAAATCACTCGACAGTTTTAATTGCCGCCGCACCCTTACCGCTGCTGGCACCGACTATGTCTATTACAGCCTCATCGAGGCCGAGAAGAACGGCCTGACCGGCATTTCGCAGCTGCCTTATTCGATGAAGGTGCTGCTCGAAAACCTTTTGCGCAACGAAGACGGCCGCACCGTCACCAAGGAAGCCATCCAGGCTGTTGCCGGCTGGCTGACCGACAAGGGCACTGCCGGCGTCGAGATCGCTTATCGTCCGGCCCGCGTTCTGATGCAGGATTTCACCGGCGTTCCGGCTGTTGTCGACCTCGCTGCCATGCGTGACGGCCTTGCCGCGCTCGGCGGCGATCCGCAGAAGATCAACCCGCTGGTGCCTGTCGACCTGGTCATCGACCACTCGGTCATCGTCGACGAGTTCGGCACGCCGCTTGCCTTTGCCCGCAACGTCGAGCTCGAATATGAGCGCAACGAAGAGCGCTACAAGTTCCTGAAGTGGGGCCAGCAGGCGTTCCGCAACTTCCGCGTCGTGCCGCCCGGCACCGGCATCTGCCACCAGGTCAACCTCGAATACCTCGCCCAGACCGTCTGGACGAACACCGAAGACGGCGAAACCACCGCTTATCCCGACACCTGCGTCGGCACCGACTCGCACACCACCATGGTCAACGGCCTGGGCGTTCTGGGCTGGGGCGTCGGCGGCATCGAGGCGGAAGCCGCGATGCTCGGACAGCCGGTCTCGATGCTCTTGCCCGAGGTCATCGGCTTCCGCCTGACCGGCAAGCTCAAGGAAGGCGTCACCGCGACCGATCTCGTGCTSACCGTCACSCAGATGCTSCGCAAGAAGGGCGTSGTCGGCAAGTTCGTCGAGTTCTTCGGCCCSGGCCTSTCCRRCATGRCGCTGGCCGACCGCGCSACCATCGSSAACATGGCSCCSGAATAYGGCGCGACCTGCGGCTTCTTCCCGGTCGATTCCGAGACCATCCGCTACCTCAACATGTCGGGCCGCGCTGAAAACCGCATCGCGCTCGTCGAGGAATATTCCAAGGCGCAAGGCATGTGGCGCGACACCGGCTCGGCCGATCCCGTCTTCACCGACCTGCTCGAGCTCGACCTCGAAACCGTCGTTCCCTCRATGGCCGGTCCCAAGCGTCCCGAAGGCCGCATTCCGCTCGAAGGCATCGCTGCGGGCTTTGCCACCGCTCTCGAAGCCGAATACAAAAAGACCGTCGACCAGTCGAAGCGCTATGCCGTTGAAGGCGCTGACTTCGACCTCGGCCATGGCGACGTGGTGATCGCGGCGATCACGTCCTGCACCAACACCTCGAACCCGAGCGTGCTGATCGGTGCCGGCCTGCTCGCCCGCAACGCCAACCGGCTCGGCCTCAAGCAGAAGCCTTGGGTCAAGACGTCGCTGGCGCCTGGTTCGCAGGTCGTCGCCGAATATCTGGAGAAGGCCGGCCTGCAAAAGGAGCTCGACCAGATCGGCTTCAACCTCGTCGGCTTCGGCTGCACGACCTGCATCGGCAATTCCGGCCCGCTGCCGGCGCCGATCTCCAAGACGATCAACGACAAGGGCCTGATCGGTGCGGCTGTGCTTTCGGGCAACCGCAACTTCGAAGGCCGCGTGTCGCCCGACGTGCAGGCGAACTATCTCGCCTCGCCGCCGCTGGTGGTTGCCTATGCGCTCGCCGGTTCGGTCACCAAGGACCTGACCACCGAGCCGCTCGGTGAGGATCGTGACGGCAACCCGGTGTTCCTGAGGGACATCTGGCCGACCAATGTCGAGATCGACCAGTTCATCGCCGAAAACGTCACCCGCGAGCTGTTTGCCCGCAAATATGCCGACGTCTTCAAGGGCGACGAGAACTGGCAGAACGTGCAGGCGCCGGAAGGCCAGACCTATGCCTGGGACGACAAGTCGACCTACGTKCAGAACCCGCCCTACTTCGTCGGCATGGGCTCGAAGCCTGCCAAGATCGGCAAGATCGAGGGCGCGCGCGTGCTCGGCCTGTTCGGCGACAAGATCACCACCGACCACATCTCCCCGGCCGGTTCGATCAAGGCGGCGTCGCCCGCCGGCAAGTACCTGAGCGACAATGGCGTTGGCGTTGCCGACTTCAACCAGTACGGCACGCGTCGTGGCAACCATGAGGTGATGATGCGCGGCACGTTTGCCAACATCCGCATCCGCAACCACATGCTGGGCGAAAACGGCCGCGAAGGTGGCTACACCTTCCACTATCCGTCCAAGGAAGAGCTGCCGATCTACGACGCGGCGATGCAGTACCGCGCCGAAGGCGTGCCGCTGGTCATCTTCGCTGGCGTCGAATACGGCAACGGCTCGTCGCGCGACTGGGCCGCCAAGGGCACCAACCTGCTCGGCGTGCGCGCCGTCATCGCCCAGTCGTTCGAACGCATCCACCGCTCGAACCTGGTCGGCATGGGCGTGATCCCATTCACCTTCGAAGAAGGCACGTCGTGGAAGACGCTTGGCCTCAAGGGCGACGAGCAGGTGACCATCGACGGCCTCGAGACGATCAAGCCGCGCCAGAAGATGGTCGCCAAGATCACTTTCGCCGACGGTTCGGTGAAGGACGTTCCGATCCTGTGCCGCATCGATACGCTCGATGAGCTCGACTACTACAAGAACGGCGGCATCCTGCAGTACGTCCTGCGTGACCTCGCCGCGTAAGTTTTTCGCGCGATTCATGTGAAACAAGCCGCCGGAGTGCCAAGCTCCGGCGGTTTTTTGTTTTCCCTCGCCCCGTTTACGGGGAGAGGGTGGCCCGAAGGGCCGGGTGAGGGGC